>SCQZ01000091.1 GCA_004299665.1 Jatrophihabitans sp. | reverse complement strand
CAGCGGTACGAGGCGTACGGCTGGCACACCCAGCGCGTCGACTCGGCCGAGGACGTCGTCGCGTTGGAGGAGGCGGTGCGGGCGGCGAAGCTGGTGCCCGACAAGCCGTCGTTCATCGCCGTCCGGAGCATCATCGGCTGGCCCGCCCCGGACAAGCAGAACACCGGCGCCGCGCACGGCTCGGCACTCGGCGAGGAGGAGATCCGGCGCACCAAGCAGATCCTCGGCTTCGACCCGGACGTCCACTTCGCCTGCGACGAGGCGGTGCTTGCGCATGCGCGCGCCGTCGTCGACCGCGGCCGGGCCGCCCACGCGGAGTGGCAGCGCGGCTTCGACGCCTGGGCGGTGCAGCACCCCGATCGCGCCGCGCTGCTGGACCGGATGAGCCGCCGGGAACTGCCGGCCGGCTGGGCGCGGGCGCTGCCGGTGTTCCCGGCCGAGAGCGACGGCAAGGCGGCGAAGCTGTCGACCCGCAAGGCATCCGGCAAGATCCTGACCGAACTGGCGCCGGTGCTGCCCGAGTTGTGGGGCGGCTCGGCCGACCTCGCCGAGAGCAACCTCACGACCATGGAGGGTGAGCCCAGCTTCATCCCCGCCGCGCACCAGACCAAGGTGTGGCAGGGCGGGCCCTACGGCCGCACGCTGCACTTCGGCATCCGCGAGCACGCCATGGGCGCGATCATGAACGGCATCACCGTCCACGGCGGCACCCGCGTCTACGGCGGCACGTTCCTGGTCTTCAGCGACTACATGCGTCCGCCGGTGCGGCTGGCCGCCCTGATGCGCATCCCGACGATCTACGTCTGGACCCACGACTCGATCGGCCTCGGCGGCGACGGCCCGACCCACCAGCCGATCGAGCAACTGGCGGCACTGCGTGCGATCCCGGGGCTGGACGTCGTGCGCCCGGCGGACGCGAACGAGACGGCGGTGTGCTGGCAGACGACGCTCGAACACACCGACCGGCCGATCGCGCTGGCACTGTCCCGCCAGGACCTCCCGGTGCTGGACCGGGCGAGGGTGGGCGGCGCGGTCCGCGGCGGGTACGTCCTCGAGGAGTCCTCGGCCGGGCGCCCGGACGTGATCCTGGTCGCCACCGGCTCGGAGGTGTCGCTGGCGCTGGCGGCCCGCGAGCGCCTCGAGGCCGACGGCACCCGGACCCGGGTGGTGTCGATGCCGTGCCGCGAGTGGTTCGCCGCGCAGCCGGCGGCCTACCGCCAGCAGGTGCTGCCGCCGGACATCAGGGCACGGGTGAGCATCGAGGCCGGCGTGCCGCAGGGCTGGCGCGAGATCGTGGGCGACGCGGGCGAGATCGTCGCCATCGACCACTTCGGCGCCAGCGCCGAGGGCAGCGTGCTGTTCGAGCAGTTCGGCTTCACGACCGACCACGTCCTCGCGGCGGCCCGCGCGACGCTGGATCGCACCGGCCGCGGCGCCACCACCGGGAACTAGTTCCGCCCACTAGGAGGAGAACAATGACCGACCGCCTCGCCGACCTGTCCGCACAGGGCGTCTCCGTCTGGCTCGACGACATCAGCCGCGAGCGGCTGCGGTCGGGGAACCTCGCCGACCTCGTCGCCGGAAGGCATGTCGTCGGCGTCACCAGCAACCCGACGATCTTCTCCAAGGCTGTGGAGAAGGGCGACGCGTACGACGCCCAGATCGCGGATCTGAAGCTGCGCGAGATCTCGATGGACGGCGTGATCCGCTATCTCATGGCCTACGACATCCGGTGGGCCTGCGATGTCTTGCGGCCGGTGTTCGACCGGACCGGCGGCGAGGACGGCCGGGTCTCGATCGAGGTGGACCCCCGCATGGCGAAGGAGACCAGCAAGACCATCGCCGAGGCCACCGGGCTGTGGTGGCTGGTCGACCGGCCGAACGTCATGGTGAAGATCCCCGCGACCGAGGAGGGGTTGCCCGCGATCACCGCGGCCACCGCGGTCGGGGTCAACGTGAACGTCACGCTGATCTTCGGCCTGGCACGCTACGACGCGGTCATGGACGCCTACCTGGCCGGCCTGGAGCAGGCCCGTACGGCCGGCCTGGACCTGTCCTCGATCCACTCGGTCGCGTCGTTCTTCGTCTCCCGCGTCGACACCGAGGTCGACAAGCGCCTGGACAAGATCGGAACCGACGATGCCGCGGCCCTGCGGGGCAAGGCCGGGGTGGCCAACGCGCGGCTCGCGTACGAACGCTACGAGGCCATGGTCGCCTCCGCGCGCTGGCAGGCCCTCGAGGCGGCCGGCGCGCACCGGCAGCGGCCGCTGTGGGCCTCGACCGGCGTCAAGGATCCCGCCTACCCGGACACGCTGTACGTCGCCGACCTGGTGGCGCCGGAGACCGTCAACACGATGCCGGAGGCGACGCTCGACGCGGTCGCCGACCACGGGGAGTTCACGGGCAACGCGATCGGCGGCACATACGACGATTCGCGCCGGGTGCTGGCCGACCTCGCGGGCCTCGGCATCGCCTACGACGACGTGGTCGGCCTGCTCGAGGCCGAGGGGGTCCAGAAGTTCGAGGACTCGTACGCGCAGATGGTCCAGAGCGTGCAGAAGCAACTCGACGCGTCCCCCGACGCCTGAGCGGCGATGTCGGACACCGAGGCGCCGGAGGCCACGCAGGTCGCCGAGGGCTCCGAGTCGCCGCCTGCACCGCAGCAGGCGACCGACGCGCAGCCCCGGGCCCTCGCGCGCAACCCGTTGCGGGACCCGCGCGACCGCCGGCTGCCCCGGGTGCCGGAACCCTGCGCACTCGTCGTCTTCGGCGTGACCGGCGACCTGGCCCGCAAGAAGCTGCTCCCGGCGGTGTACGACCTCGCGCACCGCGGGCTGCTCCCCCCGGACTTCGTGCTGCTCGGCTTCGCCCGACGGGACTGGGGCGACGGGGACTTCGAGCGGCTGGCGCGCACGGCCGCCCAGGAGCATGCCCGCACGAGCTGGGACGACGAGGTGTGGAACCGGCTGGCGACCGACATCATGTTCGTCCCCGGGTCCTTCGACGACGACCAGGCCTTCGACCAACTCGCCGCCGCCCTGCAGGAGTTGGAGAACTCGCACGGGATCCCCGGCAACGTCGCCTTCTACC
>SCQZ01000090.1 GCA_004299665.1 Jatrophihabitans sp. | reverse complement strand
CAGAACAGCACCTCCGAGAAGGGCGCGATCGCCTACCTGGAGGACCGCCTCAACCGGTACGAGGGCAACGCCGCCGCCGCCGAGAAGGCGATCGCGGAGGCCAAGCGCAAGCAGGACGAGGGGCTGATCGGCAGCAACGGCAGGGAGATCAAGGAGAAGAAGGTAGACGACTTCGCCGGGGAGGAGAAGACGGCGATCGAGAACTCGCTGACGGCGTACGACGGCGGGACGGTGCCGGTCCTGTCCCACCCCAACGGCATGCAGTGGGCGGCGCTGCACAAGAACCGTGACGGCCACCTGCCCGGCGCCGCGGACGCGGGCGGCTACAAGGAGTACTACGTCGAGAAGAAGCCCGGCAGCGCGACCTATCACGGAAACCGTCGACTGGTGGTGCACAACAAGTCCAAGCGGGTCTACTACAGCTGGACGCACTACGGCGACAATGGCTCGCCGGCGTTCGTCCGGATCCGGTGAGGGGGCGCGCTGATGGAGTTCCCGGTCCCGGTGCGCCGTGCCGTCACGCTGGTCGACGACGGCCGTTACGACACGGGTTGGCGCCCCGCGCTCGAGCGGGCGGGCGTCCTGCTGCTCGAGGTCGACACGGCCGGCGTCCACGGCGCGGACGAGTTCTTCGCGCGGGCGGCGGCCGCCCTCGCGCTGCCCGCCGGGACCCGCATCGGCGGGTGGTCGGGCCTGGAGGACTACCTGCGCCAGCAGGTCGCGACGTGGCCGCGGGAGGCCGCGATGATCGTGATGCGGCGGGTGGAGGACATGGCCCGTGGCTGCCTGGGCGACCTGCTGGAGGCGGTGTCCGTGCTGCGCGACCTGGTGGTGGCCGCCGAGTCGGATGCGCAGAACTTCCCGAACGACGTGGCCGTGCGCGTCGCGCTGACCGGGTCGGGTCCGAGCTTCCCGGACGGTTAGCCCGCCGCAGGCAGCAGCCGGGCCGAGACGGCGACGCGTTCGTCCTTCGGCCCCGGCTTGCCGCAGGACGGGAACGGGGTGGCCACCGTCGCCATCGTGACGGCCACGTCCTGCAGCGAGTCCGGCGTGGCGAGCCGCACGACCCACTCGTCGGGCGTGCCCTGCGAGGCCGACACGACCCGCACGGCGTCGCGGGCGGCGATCCCCAGTTCCAACCGGGCCTGCGCCAGGGCCGCCTGCACCGCGGGCGGGTGCCCGAGTTCGCCCCGCAGCCGGCCGGCGATCACCTCGCCGCGCTCGGTCGCGGCCACGACCTCGGCGACCCGCCCCAGCGGCACCCGCCCGTACAGTGCGCCGACCGGCAGCGCCAGGACGTTGGGGGCGAAGCGGTGCCCGCCGGTGTGGCTGCACTCCCAGACGCGACCGGGGCGCAGCGCGTCGATCGCCGCCGCCACGGGCCGGCCAGAGATCGCGCAGCACACGTCACGCTTGGAGTGCGCGCAGACCAGATAGGTGGGCAGGGCGTCGACCTGGCCGGCGCTGCCGTCCAGCGGCACGTCGAGCAGGTCGGCGTCGTCCCGGTAGGCCGCCCACGCCACGCCGCCGGGAACGCTCACCGCCCAGCGGCGCGCGTGCGGCGCCTCCCGCCCGGGGCGCCGGATCGCGAGCACCCGCAGGTCCGCTGCGGCGGCCCGCGCCCCCAGCGCGGCCGCCACGGCAGGGTCGAAGCGCGACGCGCTCAGGCCCGCGTGCCCCCACGGCCCGGGCTGCTCCACGAGCAGGACGCCGCGGTCGGCGAACGCGGTACCGATCATCGGCTCGTGCCGGGCGAGCGAGAGCGCCGAGCAGCGGGGCTCAGACACGCGCGGCGGGGTCGGTCGCGGGGTCGGGGCGCTCGGCAAGGTGCAGGGCCACGATGCCGAAGGTCAGGTTGCGGAAGCGCACGTCCGTCCACCCGCACGCCGCGACGGTACGGGCCAGGTCGGCCTGCGCGGGCCACGCACGGATCGACTCCGCGAGGTAGACGTACGCCTGCGCGTTGCTGGCCACCCGCCGCGCCAGCCAGGGCAGCAGCCGCATCAGGTAGTTCAGGTAGGTGACCCGCAGCGGCGCCCAGACCGGGCGGCTGAACTCGCACACCACGAGTCGGCCGCCGGGCCGGGTGACGCGGGCCATCTCCCGCAGCGCGGCCGGCACGTCGACGACGTTGCGCAGCCCGAAGCTGATCGTGACCGCGTCGAAGGCCGCGTCCCGGAACGGCAGCCGCGTGGCGTCCCCGGCCACCAGTGCCAGCCCGCGCCGGGCCCGGTTCCCCCGGCCGGCGCGCAGCATCCCCAGGGAGAAGTCGCAGCCCACGGGACGCGCCCCGGAGCGCGCCAGTTCGGCGGTGGAGACGGCGGTCCCGGCGGCCAGGTCCAGCACGCGCTGCCCCGGCTCGAGTTCCAGGCACTGCCGGGCGCGGCGGCGCCAGCGGCGGTCCAGCCCGAGCGACAGGACGGTGTTGGTCACGTCGTACCGGCGGGCGACGCCGTCGAACATGGCGGCGACCTCGGCCGGCTCCTTGTCGAGCGTGGCGACCCGGCCGCGGTGCGAACTCACGTGTCCATTCTGCCGGAAGTGCCTGCGGGCTGGGTGCGCGCGGCCTCGACGGGGGCGCCGGCGGCGGCAACCGGTTGGGCGAGCCGGATCGCGCCGGCGACTACGGCGGCGAGGCACAGCGCGTAACCCACCAGGTGCCACGGTCCGACGGGCAGGTGCTCGCGCAGCAGGATCGCGCCCAGTACGACGGCGGTGAGGGGGTCGGCGGACAGGTTGGCGGGCAGCGTCGCGGCGAGCTTGCCGATCTGGAAGGACGCCTGGGTCAGCACGATCCCGGACACGCCGAGCACGACGATCCCGAACAGGGTCACCAGGGCGCGATGCGAGTCGAGCAGCGCCTCGAGGCCGCGCCGCGCGACGATGTCCGACGCCCCGTCGATGAGGACGCCGACGGTCCCGAAGAAGCAGCCGGCGACGGCCCCGAACACCGCCCCCTTGACCACCGCGCGGGTGCGGGACACCGCCAGGCAGGCGATCGTCCCGGCCACCAGCAGGAACCCGACGGTGGCGGCGACGCGTTCGGTGTTGGCCGAGTGCCCCGAGCCGGGCCGGCCGACCAGCGCCAGGAATGCGGCAAGGCCCCCGACCACCGCGGCGCAGCCGAGCAGGTCGCCACGCCGCGGCCGTGCCTGGCCGAAGAACAGGTAGCCGACGACGAGCGCCACCGGCAGGATCAGCACCGTCAGCGGCTGCACCAGCACCACCGGCCCGGCGCTGAGGGCGGCCACCTGCAGCATGAACCCGACGGCGTCGCCGCCGAACGCCAGCAGCCAGCGCGGGTGGCGGATCGCCCGCAGCAGGTGGCGTGCCTCGACCTCCCCGGAGGACTGCTCCCCGCGGTGGACGGCGGCGTGCTGGCCGACGGTCGAGGCCCCGTACACCACCGCCGCAGCGACGCCCAGCCCGATGGCGAGCGGGATCATCGACACGGCTCGGCCTCCCCGACCCGGGGGCTCAGCCGGTCGCCGCGGCGGCCGGCAGGAGTTCGAGCGCGGTGGAGGAGACGTGCGAGTGCACGCGCGGGTCGACCGGATCGTCCGCCGGGTCCTCGTGCACGGCCAGGTGCCGGTACAGCGTGTCGCGCTGCGCCGGGACGCGACCGGCGCCGCGGATCAGGTCGATCAACTCGGTGCGGTTGGAGCGGTGCCGCGCCCCCGCGGACGAGACGACGTTCTCCTCCAGCATCACGCTGCCGAGGTCGTCGGCGCCGAAGTGCAGGGTGAGCTGGCCGATGTCCTTTCCGGTCGTCAGCCAGGAGCCCTGCAGGTGCGCGATGTTGTCGAAGAACAGCCGGGCCACCGCGACCATGCGCAGGTACTCCAGGCTGGTGGCCTGGGTGCGGCCCTTGAGGTGGTTGTTCTCCGGCTGGTAGGTCCACGGGATGAACGAGCGGAACCCGCCGGTGCGGTCCTGCACGTCGCGGATCATCCGCAGGTGTTCGATGCGCTCGGCGTTCGTCTCCCCGGTGCCCATCATGAACGTGGCGGTCGACTCGACGCCGAGCCGGTGCGCGGTCTCCATCACCGACAGCCAGGTCTCGCCGTCCTCCTTCAGCGGCGCGATCACCGACCGCGGGCGCCGGACGAGGATCTCCGCGCCGGCGCCGGCGAAGGAGTCCAGGCCCGCATCGCGCAGCCGGGTGATCACCGTGGCGTGGTCCAGGTCCGACGTCCGTCCGATGTGCACCACCTCGGACGCGCCGAGGCTGTGCAGCGTCAGCTGCGGGTACTCGCGCTTGATCGCGGCGAAGATCCGCTCGTACCACTCGATGCCCAGCTCGGGTGAGTGGCCGCCCTGCAACATGATCTGCGTGGCGCCCAACTCGACCGCCTCGCCGCAGCGCCGCAGGATCTCCTCGTCGCTGTGCGTCCAGCCCTCGCGGTGACCCGGCGCGCGGTAGAAGGCGCAGAACCTGCAGGCCGTGACGCACACGTTCGTGTAGTTGATGTTGCGGTCGATGATGTAGGTGGCGATGTTGTCCGGGTAGCGGCGCCGGCGCACCGCGTCCGCCGCCCGGCCCAGCGCGTGCAGCGGCGCGTCGGTGTACAGCGCCAGCGCCTCCTGCGGGTCGATCCGGGCGCCGCCCGCCGCGCGCGAGAGCAGGTCGTCGAGGCGCGGGCCGGTCGTCGTCACGTGCCCAGCCTAGGCGAGGTGGGGGGGTGCGGCCGGGTCCGGTCGGTTCTACGCTCGAAGACGTCGGCCCGTCCTCACCGGAGGTTGCCGTGCGTGCTCCCCGCCTGCTGCTGTGCCTGGCCGTCGTCGCCGCCGGGGTGGGTTTCGCACCCGCCGCCGCGTCGGCGGCGCCCGCTCCGTCCCGCGGCGCCCACTACTACGTCGCCCTCGGTGATTCGCTGGCCCGCGGCTACATGCCCCCGAACGGCAACAGCGACCAGGGGTACGTCGACGACCTGTACCGGCACCTCAAGCGGACCGACCCGTCGCTGGTGCTGGTCAAGCTCGGCTGCAGCGGCGAGACGACCACGACCATGATCGACGGCGGCGTCTGCACCTACCCCGAGGGCTCCCAGCTCGCCGCCGCCGAGGCGTTCCTGTCCGCCCACCGCCCGCACGTGCGCTACCTGACGCTGGACATCGGCGCGAACGACGTGGACGGCTGCGCGCCCGGCGGCGCGATCGACCTCAGGTGCGTGGGGGCCGGGCTGGCGACCATCGCCACCAACCTGCACACGATCCTGGCCGGGCTGCGGGCCGCCGACGGCGGGTTCCCCCGCTCGGTGGCGATGACCTACTACGACCCGTTCCTGGCCCTGTGGCTCACCGGTGCGCAGGGCCGGGTGGCGGCGGGGATGTCGGTCGCGCTGCTCGTCGCCCTGAACACGATCGAGGCCACCGGGTACGGGGCGTACGGCTTCCGGGTCGCGGACGTGTTCGGCGCGTACCGGACCGCGGACTTCACGCCGGCCGCGTCCGGGTTGCCGGTGAACGTGCAGACGCTGTGCGCGCTGACGTTCATGTGCACGCTGGCGAACATCCACCCGAACCCGACCGGGTACCAGGTGATCGCGGACGCGTTCGCGGCGCAACTCTGGCCGCGCCGGCGCTGAACCGCCGGCGCGTGGTTCAGACCGCGGCGAAGTCCGGCTCGACCGGCAGCCCGGCGCGCCGCGCGAACTCGCGCAGCCCGGCCTGCTGGCGCCGCCCCAGCGAGAAGTCCAGGGTGCGGAAGTAGGTCGCCAGCGTCGCGGCGTCGAACACCTCCCACCGTGCCGCCTGCGCGGCGACCTCCTCGACGTGGGCGAGCGCCTCGTCGCGGCTGCGGACGAACGCCTCGTGGACGTCCTTGACCAGCCCCGGGTTCGCGGCGGCGTACTCGCGGCGCACGGCCCAGACCGCGAAGACCATCGGCAACCCGGTCCAGTCGCGCCACGCGGCGCCGAGGTCGTGCACCGCGAGGCCGCGCCGCGGCGCGGTCGGGGGCGAGCCCGCGCCCGGCGGGGCGGCGGCACCGGGCCCGAAGTCGTAGGTGGCCCGCAGCGCCGCGTCGCCGATCAGCACCGCGGCGTCGGCCTCGAGCAGCATCGCGGTCAGGTCCGGAGGGCAGGTGAAGTACTCCGGCGTGACGCCGTGGCGCTCGGCCAGCCACAGCTGCGCGAGCAGCACCGAGGTCCGGGACGTGGACCCGAGCGCGACCCGCCGGCCGCCCAGTTCCCCGAGGGGCCGCTGCGTCACGAGGTTGACCGACAGCACCGGCCCGTCCGAGCCGACGGCGAGATCGGGCAGCAGGAGCAGGTCCTCGGCGTGGCGCAGGTACTCCACGAGCGAGATCGGCCCGATGTCCAGGTCACCGGCGACGAGCAGGTCGTTGAGGCGATCGGGCGTGTCCTTGGTGAGTTCGACGTCCAGCAATGCGCCGGAGCGGACCAGCCCCCAGTAGATGGGCAGGCAGTTGAGGAACTGGATGTGTCCCACCCGCGGGCGCGGCGTCGCGTTCACGTCACCCGACGTTAGTCGCGCGGCTTCTAGGGTGGACGCATGTCCGCCGACGACGCCGTGCTCGCCGCCTCGCTGGTGCGCGACGCCGGGCGGCTGGCCGCCCGCATGCGTGCGCGCGGGCTCGACGTCGCGCGCAAGACCTCGATCACCGACGTCGTGACCGACGCCGACCGCGCCGCCGAGAAGCTGGTGGGCGAGCGGCTCGCGGCGCAGCGCCCCGCGGACGGCGTCGTCGGCGAGGAGGGCACGACCGTCCCCGGGGGACGCACCTGGTTCGTCGACCCGGTCGACGGCACGTACAACTTCCTGTCGGGGCTGTCCGAGTGGTGCTCGGCGCTGGCGCTGGCCGACGGCGAGGACCTGCTGCTCGGCGCCGTCTACCGGCCCGCCACCGACGAGCTGTGGCTCGGCGGGCGGGACCTGCCGGCGACCTGCAACGGCACGCCGCTGCCGGCGCTGGTGCCGCGGCCCCTGGCCGAGATCTCGCTCGCCACCTACCTGCACCCCGGCGCGCTGCGCGACGGCGGCGTGCGGGAGCCGTTGCTGCGCGCCGTGGCGGGCGCGGCCACACTGCGGATGTTCGGTTCCGGGTCGGTGGAGCTCGCGGCCGTGGCAGCGGGCCGGCTGGGTGCCTGGCTGCACGTCGCGACGCCCGACTGGGACTGGCTGCCGGGCGCGGCGCTGGTGCGTGCCGCCGGCGGGGTGGCCGAGGTGTTCGAGGCGGGCGGGCGCCGCTGGCACGTCGCCGGCAACGCCCGCGCCGTCGCCGAGATCACCGCGCTGGTCGTCGGGTGAGCGCGGACGAGGCACTGGCGCAGCGGCTGCAGGACACGGTCCTGACACCGCTGCACGCCGTCGCGACGCGACTGGACTCGCTGCTCGCCCTCACCAAGGAACCGCCCGTGCAGCGCCGCGTCGCCGAGACGGCGGCCGAACTGGAACGGGTCGCGGCGGCCCTGCGGTCCCAACTGCGCGACCTGCAGCGCGCCGACGACGACGGTGCCGTGGCGGCGCTGCGCGACCGCGTCCTGGACGCCGGGCAGCGAATGGGCTGCGTGCCGCGGTTCGCCGCCGACGCCGCGGTCGCCGACCTGGAACCCGGCGTGCTCGCCGACGTCATGGCCGTGGTGGGCGAGGGCGTCGACAACGTGGTCCGGCACGCCTACGCCGGCAACCTCGAGGTGACGATCACCGCGGGCGCGCAGGTGGTCGTCACCGTCGTCGACGACGG
>SCQZ01000089.1 GCA_004299665.1 Jatrophihabitans sp. | reverse complement strand
GCGACCGACCCGGTGTCGAGTTCGGCCTCCACGACGATGTGCCCCCCGATCAGGTGCAGGGCACCGGCGAAGCGCAGCATCGTCGCGAGCTCGGCCTTGCGCGCGGAGAGCCGGGGAACGACGAGCCGGCTCAGCTCGTCCTTGACCGCGGCCGTCATCGCCATGACGCCACCTCCCCCCGCCGGGACGTCGAGAGCAATTCGTTCAGCGCCTCACTCAGTCTGGTCGGATCGTGCCGCTCGTCGCCGTGCGCGGTGGTCAGTTCGGACACCAGCAGACGCGCGGCGATCCTGGCGCAGAAGTCTGCCAGCACCCGGACGTCGGGCACCGCGCCGGGGTCGGCGACCACCGCGTCGATGCGCAGCCCGCCGTTGGCCTCGGCGTGGTCCAGCAGCACCGTCAGCAGGTCGACCGGCGAGTAGTCGTCGGTCTCCCCCACCTGCGGCACGAGGTTGAGCACGACCACGATGCGCGCCTCGGTCCTGGCCAGGGCGGTGCCCAGCTCGCGCAGCAGCAGGTGCGGGATGACGCTGGTGAACCACGACCCCGGGCCGAGGACGACCAGGTCGGCGGCACGAACCGCGTCGACGGCCGCGGCGCAGGCCGGGGCCCCGGCGGGCAGCAGCCGGATCGAGCGGACACGGCCCGGGGTCGCCGCGATGGAGGACTGGCCACGGATCTCGCGCGAACGATCGGGGTCCTCGGGGTCGAACCGGTCCGCGCGGGCCACCAGGTCCAGGGGCACCGGGCTCATCGGCAGCACCCGGCCGACCGCTCCGAGCAGGTCGGCGACCGTCGCGATCGCGGTGGGAGCATCCGCCTCCTGCTCCAGCAAGGCGGTGAGCAGCAGGTTGCCGAGCGGGTGGCCGGCCAGCGCGCCGTCGCCCCCGATGCGGTGCTGCAGGGCGTCGGCCCAGTGCCGATGCGCGGGGTCCTGGCCCGCCAGCGCGACGAGGGCCATGCGCAGGTCACCGGGCGGCAGGACGGGCAGTTCGCGCCGGATCCGCCCGGACGAGCCGCCGTCGTCGGCGACCGTGACGATCGCGGTGAGGTGAGCGGTGATGCGGCGCAGGGCGCTCAGGGAGGCGTGCAGCCCGTGCCCGCCGCCGAGCGCGACCGCGTTGACGGGGCTACTCACGGCCGAGGTCCCGGTGCACGACCGCGGCCCGCACGCCGGAGGCGGTGAGTCGCGCGGCGAGTTCCTCGGCCATCACGACCGAGCGATGCTTGCCGCCGGTGCAGCCGACCCCCAGCGTGAGGTACCGCTTGCTCTCGCGGCGGTACCCGGCGCCGATGATCTGCAGCACCTTGGCGTATGCGTCCAGGAACGTCATCGCGTCCTGCTGACCCAGCACGTAGTCGACCACCTCGCGGTCGCGCCCGGTCAGGTCCCGCAGCTCGGGGATCCAGAACGGGTTGGGCAGGAACCGGACGTCCACGATCAGGTCGGCGTCGACCGGGACGCCGTACTTGTAGCCGAAGGAGACCACCGTCGCCCGCAGTTCCGGCTGGTGCGCGTCTCCGGCGGCGAGGAAGGAGGATTCGATCAGGCGGCGCAGGTCGTGCACCGAGCGACCGCTCGTGTCCAGCACCAGGTCGGCCTCCTCGCGCAGCCCGGACAGCACCTCCCGCTCGCGCGCGATGCCGTCGATGAGCCGCCCGGAGGCCTGCAGCGGGTGGGCCCGCCGCACGTTCTCGAAGCGGCGCACCAGGACGTCGTCGCTGGCCTCCAGGAACAGCACCCGCGGGCGGATGCCGCGGTCGCCGAGGTCGCGGATGACGCCGAGCAGGTCGGTGGAGAACGCGCGCCCCCGCACGTCCATCACCACGGCGAGGCGGGTCACGGCCCCCGAGGTGCGGCTGCCGAGCTCGACGAGGGTCGCGATCAGCTCCGGAGGCAGGTTGTCGACGACGAAGTACCCGAGGTCCTCGAAGCACTTCGCGGCCGTGCTGCGGCCGGCGCCCGACAGGCCGGTGACGATCACGGTCTCGAGCGCGCCCGGTGGCTGGTCCGACACGGCCTACCCCTCCCTCTCACCGGTGGCCACGGAGGTCGCCGCCGGGGCGGGCACGTCGCGCGCCACGGCGGCCGCGATCGCGGTGGCCGTACGCGGCCCGATGCCCGGTACCTCGCAGATCTGCTCCACCGTGGCCTGCCGCAGCCGCTTGAGCGAGCCGAAGCGCGCGAGCAGGGCCGCGCGCCGCGCCTGCCCGAGGCCGGGTACGCCGTCCAGTGCGGAGGCGGTCATCGCCTTCGAGCGCCGCTGCCGGTGGTAGGTGATGGCGAACCGGTGTGCCTCGTCGCGCACCCGCTGCAACAGGTACAGCGCCTCGGAGGTGCGCGGCAGGATCGCGGGCGCGTCCTCACGGGGCAGCCAGACCTCCTCCAGCCGCTTCGCGAGCCCGACCAGGCTGATGTCGTCGATGCCGAGGTCGTCGAGCACCGCGGCCGCGGCCGCGACCTGCGGCGCACCGCCGTCGACCACCAGCAGGTTGGGGGGGTACGCGAACTTGCGGGGCCTGCCGGTGTCGGTGTCGATGCCGGGACGCTCGTCGGCCTCGGCCCCCTGCTCGACCTGCTGGTCCAGGTATCGCGCGAAGCGGCGCCGGACCACCTCCGCGATCCACTGCACGTCGCCGGTCCCCGCGCCGGTGTCGCGCAACGCGAAGCGCCGGTACTCGGACCTGCGGGCCAGCCCGTCCTCGAAGACGACCATGCTCGCGACCACGTTCGTGCCCTGGACGTGGCTGACGTCGAAGCACTCGATGCGCAGCGGGGCGGCCGGCAGCCCGAGCGCGTCCTGCAGTTCGGCGATCGCCCGGGACCGCGCGGTGAGGTCTCCGGCGCGCTTGAGCTTGTGCTGCGCGAGCGCCTGCGCCGCGTTGCGCGCCACCGTCTCGGCGAGCGCGCGCTTGTCGCCGCGCCGCGGCACCCGCAGCGAGACACGCGCGCCGCGTCGCCCGGACAGCCACTGCTCGAGGGTGAGGGCGTCGTCGGGCAGGGCGGGCACCAGCACCTCGCGCGGGATCGACTCGGCCTCGTCGCCGTAGAACTGCGCGACGAACTGCGCGACGAGGTCGCCGGTCCCGGTGGCCTCGACCTTGTCGATCACCCAGCCGCGCTGGCCGCGCACCCGGCCGCCACGCACGTGGAAGATCTGCACGGCGGCCTGCAGGTCGTCCTCGGCGAGGGCGATGACGTCGGCGTCGGTGCCGTCGCCCAGGACGACGGCCTGCTTCTCCATCGCGCGCCGCAGTGCCTCGATGTCGTCGCGCAGGCGAGCGGCGAGCTCGAACTCCAGGTGCTCGCTGGCGTCGGCCATCCGGCGTTCGAGACGCCTGATCATCGTGTCGGTGCGCCCCGCCATGAAGTCGCAGAAGTCCTCGACGATCCGGCGGTGCTCCTCGGCGCTGACGCGACCGACGCAGGGGGCGCTGCACTTGCCGATGTAGCCGAGCAGGCACGGCCGGCCGATCTGGTGCGCACGCTTGAAGACGCCCGCGCTGCAGGTGCGCGCCGGGAACACCCGCAGCAACAGGTCGAGGGTCTCGCGGATCGCCCACGCGTGGCTGTACGGGCCGAAGTACCGCACGCCCTTGCGCTTGGGCCCGCGCATGACCTGCAGCCGCGGGTACTCCTCGTACAGGGTCACCGCGAGACTCGGGTAGGACTTGTCGTCGCGGTAGCGCACGTTGAAGCGTGGGTCGAACTCCTTGATCCAGGTGTACTCGAGTTGCAGCGCCTCCACCTCGGTGGCGACGACGGTCCACTCGACACTCGCTGCCGTCGTCACCATCTGGCGGGTGCGCGGATGCAGGGCGGACAGGTCGGCGAAGTACGAGTTCAGCCGCTGCCGCAGGCTCTTCGCCTTCCCGACGTAGATGACCCGGCCGCGCTCGTCGCGGAACTTGTACACCCCGGGATCGAGCGGGATGGTGCCGGACGCGGGCCGGTAGGCGGCCGGGGGAACATCGGGCACGGCACCGAGCCTAATGCGCCGGGC
>SCQZ01000088.1 GCA_004299665.1 Jatrophihabitans sp. | reverse complement strand
GGATCATCTGCGGGGACGTCGGCTACGGCAAGACCGAGGTCGCCGTGCGCGCTGCGTTCAAGGCGGTGCAAGACGGCAAGCAGGTCGCCGTGCTGGTGCCGACGACGCTGCTGTCGCACCAGCACCTGCAGACGTTCTCGGAGCGGATGGCGCAGTTCCCGGTCACGGTCCGCGAGCTGTCGCGGTTCACCGCCGCGGGCGATGCCGAGGCCACCATGGCCGGCATCGTCGACGGCTCCGTGGACATCGTGATCGGGACGCACCGGCTGCTGCAGCAGACCGTGCGGTTCAAGGAGCTCGGGTTGGTGATCGTCGACGAGGAGCAGCGCTTCGGCGTCGAGCACAAGGAGTACCTCAAGTCGCTGCGCACCGCCGTCGACGTCCTGACGATGTCGGCGACCCCGATCCCGCGCACGCTGGAGATGTCGCTGACGGGGCTGCGCGAGATGACGACGATCCTGACCCCGCCGGAGGAACGGCACCCGATCCTGACCTTCGTCGGCGCGTACGACCGGCGGCAGATCGCCGCGGCCATCCACCGCGAGCTGATGCGCGACGGGCAGGTGTTCTACATCCACAACCGCGTCGAGTCGATCAACCGTGCGGCGGCGCGGCTGGCCGAGCTGGTGCCCGAGGCGCGCATCGCGGTCGCGCACGGCCAGATGAACGAGACCCAGCTCGAGCAGGTCATGATCGGGTTCTGGGAGAAGAAGTACGACGTCCTGGTCTGCACGACGATCGTCGAGTCGGGCCTGGACATCCCCAACTCGAACACCCTGATCGTCGAGCGCGCCGACATGTTCGGGCTCTCGCAGCTGCATCAGCTGCGGGGCCGGGTCGGGCGCGGCCGCGAGCGCGGGTACGCCTACTTCACCTACCCGCCCGAGCGGCCGCTGACCGAGACCGCGTACGACCGGCTCGCGACGATCGCCCAGCACACCGAGATGGGCGCGGGCATGGCAGTGGCGCTGAAGGACCTGGAGATACGCGGATCGGGCAACCTGCTGGGCGGCGAGCAGTCCGGGCACATCGCCGGTGTGGGCTTCGACCTGTACGTGCGGCTCGTCGGCGAGGCGGTGGCCGACTACCGCGGCGAGCCCGCCGAGGAGTTCGCCGACGTGAAGGTCGACCTGCCAGTCGACGCGAACCTGCCCGTGGAGTACCTGCCGGGGGAGCGGCTGCGGCTGGAGGCCTACCGCGCCCTGTCCGCCGCGGCGACCGACGCGGCGGTGGACGCGGTGCGCGCCGAACTCCTGGACCGGTACGGACCCATCCCGCCCCAGGTGGAGAACCTGCTGGCCGTCGCGCGGTTCAAGGTGCTGTGCCGCGCCCACGGCGTCACCGAGGTGGCGCTGCAGGGGTCGACGGTGCGGTTCACCCCCCTGGAGCTGCCCGGATCGGCCCAGCTGCGGCTGCAGCGGCTCTACGACAAGGCGCACTACAAGCAGGCCGTCTCGACGGTGTCGATCCCGCGCCCGAAGGGGGCCCCCACGGCGGCCGGCTCGCTCGCCGAGGTCGCGTTCGGGGGCCAGCCCCTGCGCGATGTCGCACTGCTGGCCTGGTGCGGCCGGGTGCTGGAGGCCCTGCGGCCCGGCTGCGCCCCACCTCCCGCTTCCCCGCCGGTGTGACCACCCGGGCGCCGGCGGATTTCTGGTGACACGGGAGGGGAAGCCGCGCCCCGGGTCCCGCTTCCCCGTCCGTGTGACCATCCGGGTGCCGCATTTCTGGCGACACGGGAGGGGAAGCTGCGCCCGGCTCCCGCTTCCCCGCCCGTGTGACCGGAAACCTGCCGCATTTCTGGCGACACGGGAGGGGAAGCTGCGCCCGGCGCGCAAGCCGGGCTGTCCCCGTTGTGGACGACACGCGCGGTGTGGACAGACGCCGCGCCGTCCGTCAGGTCTTGCCACCCTGTCGCGCATGCACCCGGGCGGAGATGTCGATGGCCACGTCGCCGACGGTCGACGCGAGTGGGACCGGTTCTGGGCCGCGGTGGCGGCTGGCCTGCGGCGCGACGGCATGGCGGGCGAACTCGCAGCGCGGCAGGGTTTCGTGCTGACCTGCGCGCAGGCGCGCGAGTGCGGTGTCGACGTGCCGGCGCAGCGCCGCCGGCTTCGTGCCCGCAAGTGGTGGCAACCGCGCCGCGGCGTGCTGGCGCCGGTGCCGCCGCCCCGGCCGCCGAGCGAGGACCCGGCCGACCTGCACCGGTGCGAACGACGGGCGCACGCGCTCCGGGCGGCGGCGGCCGGGCTCGTCCATCCGGCACAGGCGATCAGCGGGCGCAGCGCCGCAGTGCTGCTCGGCCTGCCGACCCTGCAGGTGCCGGG
>SCQZ01000087.1 GCA_004299665.1 Jatrophihabitans sp. | reverse complement strand
ACGTCGAGATGGTTGGTGGGCTCGTCCAGGACGAGCAGGTCGGCCGGCCGCACCAGGGCGGCGGCCAGCGCGACCCGCCGGCCTGGGACTGCCCCGGATCGGCCTGGACGCGGCGACCGCGCGGCTGTCCGGCGGCGAGCGGCGGCGGGTCGCGCTGGCCGCCGCCCTGGTGCGGCCGGCCGACCTGCTCGTCCTGGACGAGCCCACCAACCATCTCGACGTGGAGGGCGTCACCTGGCTCGCCGACCACCTGCGCGCCCGGGCCGGTGCGTTCCTGGTGGTCACCCACGACCGCTGGTTCCTGGACGAGGTGTGCGAGCGCACCTGGGAGGTGGCCGACGGCACCGTCAACCCGTTCGAGGGCGGCTATGCGGCCTATGTCCTGGCCCGTGCCGAGCGCGCCCGCCAGTTCGAGGCCGCCGACGCGCGGCGCCGGAACCTGCTGCGCAAGGAACTTGCCTGGCTGCGCCGCGGCGCACCCGCCCGCACCTCCAAACCGCGCTTTCGCATCGAGGCGGCCGAGGCGCTGATCGCCGATGTCCCGCCGCCGCGGGCGCAACTCGAACTGCGCGCCCTCGCCCAGCGCCGGCTCGGCCGCTCCGTCGTGGACCTGCAGGACGTCACCGTCCGCGTCGGTGACCGCACGTTGTTCGACGGACTCACCTGGCACCTCGGGGCGGGTGATCGCATCGGGGTGATCGGCGTCAACGGCTCCGGCAAGACCCACCTGCTGCGGTTGCTGGCCGGCACCCTCGCACCGACGCGAGGATCGGTCCGGATCGGGCAGACCGTCCGGGCCGGTTACCTGAGCCAGGACGTCGCCGAGCTCCCGGACGGGCTGCGCACCCTCGAGGCGGTGCGCGAGGTGCGCGCGAGCGCCGACGTCGGCGGTGTCGAGCTGTCCGCGTCCCAGCTGGCCGAGAGGTTCGGCTTCGGCAACGACCGGCAGTGGACGCCGGTCGCAGACCTGTCCGGCGGCGAGCGGCGCCGCCTGCAGTTGCTGCGGCTGCTGCTCGCCCAGCCCAACGTGCTGCTGCTCGACGAGCCGACGAACGACCTGGACACCGACACCCTCGCCGCGTTGGAGGACCTGCTCGACTCCTGGATCGGCACGCTGGTCGTCGTCAGTCACGACCGCTACCTGGTCGAGCGGGTCTGCGACTCGACGGTCGCGATCCTGGACGGCCGTCTCGCTGCCCTGCCCGGCGGCATCGACGAGTACTTCGCGCGCCGCGCCGCGCAGGGGCCTCCCGAACCGGCGCAGCGGCGAGGGCGGCAGGGCGATACCCGGGCGGAGCGCAAGGAACTGGCGCGCCTGGAGCGCCGGATCGCGCAGCTGCAGCAGCGGGAGGGCACCTTGCACGAGCGACTGGCCGAGGCCGCGACGGACTACGAGGCGGTCACCGCGCTCGAGGCCGAACTGCGCCGGGCGGTCGCCGACCGCGGGGCCGCCGAGGAGGCGTGGCTGGTGTTGGCGGACCGGATGGATCGGCAGCGGTGAGTCGGGTCACACGGCGGGGCGGAATGGACGGCGCCGCCCGTGACTTGAAGTAGTTGAAATATCAACTACATGAGAGGCACAGCCATGACAGCGATCGCGACGGACTTCTCCGCGCTCACCGGCACGTACGCCATCGACACCGCGCACAGCCGCTTCGGCTTCGTCGCCCGGCACGCGATGGTCACCAAGGTCCGGGGCGCGTTCGGCGCCTTCGAAGGGACCGCCACCATCGACGGGGACGACCCGAGCCGGTCCGCGGTGTCGGTCAGCATCGACGTCGCGAGCATCGAGACGCGCAACTCCATGCGTGACGACCACCTGCGCAGCAACGACTTCCTCGACGTCCCGAACTTCCCGGCCATC
>SCQZ01000086.1 GCA_004299665.1 Jatrophihabitans sp. | reverse complement strand
CCTCCGCACCCACCCCTTCGACCCGTAGAGAGTCGTGGGCGCGAGGAGCAGGTGGAACGCGACATCCGGCTGGGACCGCGTCCGCGCGGCCAGGCCCGCCGGTGCGACGACCCGGCCGACGAGGTCGCGCCGCTGCTGTCCCGCTGGCTCGCGGACGATCGGGACAAGGCAGGACCGGTTCGAGGCAGCGACGCACCCGGGGCACGCGGATGCTGTCCCGGTCCGCCGTCCGCCTTAGCGCACCGCTGCGAGTGCCTCCGGCAACGTGAACGCCCCCGCATAGAGCGCCTTGCCCACGATCGCACCCTCCACGGTGCCGAGGGCGGCAACTGCCCGCAGGTCATCCAGCGAGGAGACGCCACCGCTGGCAACCACGGCGGCGGAGGTTCGTTCGCACACGTCGCGCAGCAGGTCGAGGTTCGGACCGGTGAGCGTCCCGTCGCGGCGGACGTCCGTGACGACATACCGCGCGCACCCGTCGCCGTCCAGTCGCGTCATCGTCTCCCACAGGTCACCACCGTCGCGGGTCCAGCCGCGTGCGGCGAGGGTGCTGCCCCGCACGTCGAGGCCGACCGCGATGCGGTCCCCGTACGACGCGATCGCCGCGCGCACCCAGTCCGGCGACTCCAGCGCCGCCGTCCCGAGATTCACCCGCGCGCAACCGGTCGCCAGCGCTGCGCGCAGCGACTCATCGTCCCGGATGCCGCCGGACAGTTCGACGGCGACGTCCAGCTTCCCGATCACCGCGGCCAGCAGGTCCCGGTTCGAACCGCGGCCGAACGCGGCGTCCAGGTCCACCAGGTGGATCCACTGCGCCCCGCCCGCCTGCCAGGCCAGCGCGGCATCGAGCGGGTCGCCGTAGGACGTCTCCGACCCGGCCTCACCCTGGACGAGCCGCACCGCGGCACCGCCCGCCACGTCGACGGCCGGCAGCAGGACCAGGGGCATCAGAGGGTCTCCAACCAGTTCTCGAGCAGCGCGAGCCCGGCGACGCCGGACTTCTCGGGGTGGAACTGTGTCGCGCACACGGCGCCGGCCTCCACAGCGGCCACGAACGGCTCGCCGTGCTCGCAGGTCGTCACCGTGCCAGGTGTCTCGTGCACGGCGTAGGAGTGGACGAAGTAGAACCGCTCGCGCTCGATCCCGTGGAACAGCACTGACGCGGCGGGCGCCGTGACGGTGTTCCAGCCCATGTGCGGCACGATCGGTGCGCGCAAGGGTTCCACACGGCCGGGGAGCACGCCGAGTCCCCGGGTCCGCACGCCGTGCTCGACGCCCGCGTCGAAGAGCACCTGCATCCCCACGCAGATGCCCAGGACGGGCCGCCCGGCCGCTGCCCGCGCCACCACGGCGCCGCCCGCGTCGATCGCCGCCAGGCCGGCCATGCAGGCGGCGAAGGCGCCCACGCCCGGGACGACGAGGCCGTCGGCCCGCTCGGCAGCCGCCACCTGCGACGTGACCGTCACCGCGGCGCCCACCCGCTCGAGGGCACGCTGCGCCGAGCGCAGGTTCCCCGACCCGTAGTCGAGGACGACGACCGACCTGCCCAACGCCTACAGCACGCCCTTGGTCGAGGGCACGCCCGACACCCGCGGGTCGATCTCGACCGCGGCCCGCAACGCCCGGGCGACCGCCTTGTACTGCGCCTCGGTGATGTGGTGCCAGTCGCGACCGCCGTGCACCGTCACGTGCAGGGTGATCGCGGCGTGGTGGGCGAACGACTCGAAGACGTGACGCGTGAGCGTGGTCGCGTAGTCCGGCCCGATCAGCGCGGGCGCCCCGTCCGGCTCGTGGTGCACCAGGTACGGACGTCCGGACAGGTCGACGGCGGCCTGCACCAGGGCCTCGTCCATGGGGATCAGCGCGTCCCCGAACCGGCGGGTCCCGGCCTTGTCGCCGGCCGCCTGCGCGAACGCCTGGCCGAGCGCGATCGCGGTGTCCTCGACGGTGTGGTGCGCGTCGATGTGCAGGTCGCCGTCGACCTGCACGGTGAGGTCGAACAGCGCGTGCTTGCCGAAGCCGGCGAGCATGTGGTCGAAGAACCCGACACCGGTGTGGACGTCGGTGACGCCGGTGCCGTCGAGATCGAGCCAGACGATGACCTTGGTCTCGCTGGTCGCGCGCTCGACGCGGCCGCTCCTCATGCGCGAACTCGTGGGTGTCGCTGGTCACTCATCGGGTTACCTCCGTCAGCGCCTGGCGGAACGCCGCCATCTCCTCTGCGGTGCCGATCGACACGCGCAGCCAGCCCTGCGGGCCGGTCTCGCGGATGAGCACACCACGATCGAGCAGCCGCTGCCAGACGGCATGCGCGTCGGGCGCGCCGGGTGTCGTGGGAAACGTGCCGAACAGCACGAAGTTCGCGTCGGAGTCGGCCGCCCTCAGACCCTGGGCGCGCAGCCAGGCCACCGTCGCGTCCCGTTCGGCCCGCAGCTCGTCCACGCGGGCGAGCAGTTCGTCGGCGTGCGCGAGCGCCACCCGCGCCACGGCCTGCGACACCGCCGACAGGTGGTACGGCAACCGCACGATCCGCAGCGCGTCCACCACGGTGGGGTCGGCGGCGAGGTACCCCAGCCGGCCGCCCGCCAACGCGAACGCCTTGCTCATCGTGCGGGTGACGACCAGGTGCCGGTACCGCGGCAGCAGCGTCAACGCGCTCGGCGTGCCGCTGCGGCGGAACTCGGCGTACGCCTCGTCGACCACGACCACCCCGGGCGCTGCCTCGCAGATCGCCTCGATGTCCGCGAGTGGAAGCACCGTCCCGGTCGGGTTGTTGGGCGAGGCCAGCAGCACGACCGACGGCCGGTGCGCGGCGAGGGCCGTCAGCGCCGCGGCGCGCCCGATCGCGAAGTCCGCGGTACGAGGCTCGGTCACCCACCCGGTGTGGGTGTCACGGGCGTACTCCGGGTACATCGAGTACGTCGGTGCGAACGACAGCGCCGTGCGGCCCGGCCCGCCGAAGGCGAGCAGCACCTGCTGCATCACCTCGTTCGACCCGTTGGCCGCCCACAGGTTCTCGACACCCAGCGCGACGTCGCCGTCGCCGCTCAGGTACGCGGCGAGGTCGGCCCGCAGCGCGACGGCGTCCCGATCGGGATAGCGGTTCAGGCTGCGGGCCGCCGCGGCCGCGGCGGCCGCGATGTCCGCGACCACCGCCTCGCCGGGCGGGTACGGGTTCTCGTTGGTGTTCAGCTGCACCGGGACGTCCAGTTGCGGCGCGCCGTACGGCACGGCGCCACGCAATTCCTCGCGCAGCGGGAGCCGATCCAGGGCGGTCACGACCCGAACCGCGCGCTGACGGCCGCGCCGTGGGCGGGCAGGTCCTCCGCGGCCGACAGCGCCAGCACGTGCGGCGCCGCCGCCGCGAGCGCGTCGCGGCTGTACTCGACCAGGTGCACGCCCTTGAGGAAGGACTGCACCGACAGGCCGCTCGCGTGCCGCGCCGTGCAGCCGGTGGGCAGCACGTGGTTGGACCCGGCACAGTAGTCGCCGAGCGAGACCGGCGAGTGGGTGCCGACGAAGATGCAGCCGGCGTTGCGGACCCGTTCGGCCCAGCGGCGGGCGTCGGCGGTGATCACCTCGAGGTGCTCGGCGGCGTACGCGTCCACGACGGCCAGCCCCTGTTCGAGGTCACGGACCAGGACGATGGCCGACTGCGGGCCGGTGAGCGCCGCCGTCACCCGTTCGACGTGCTTGGTGAGCGCGACCTGCCGGACCACCTCGGCGTCCACCGCCTCCGCCAGCGCGGGTGAGTCCGTCACCAGCACCGAGGCGGCCAGGGTGTCGTGCTCGGCCTGGCTGATGAGGTCGGCCGCCACGTGCACGGCGTCCGCGGTGCCGTCGGCCAGGACGGCGATCTCGGTCGGTCCCGCCTCCGCGTCGATCCCGACGACGCCGCGCACCAGCCGCTTGGCCGCCGCGACGTACACGTTGCCCGGCCCGGTGATCACGTCCACCGGCTCGACGGGCGTGTGCGGGCCGGCGTCGCCGTACGCGGCGAGCGCCACCGCCTGCGCCCCGCCGACGGCGTAGACCTCCGCGACGCCGAGCAGCGCGCAGGCGGCAAGGATCGCCGGGTGCGGCAGCCCGCCGAACTCGCGCTGCGGCGGCGAGAAGACCGCGATCGACCCGACGCCCGCGACCTGCGCGGGGACGACGTTCATGACGACGCTCGACGGGTACACGGCCAGCCCGCCGGGGACGTAGAGGCCGACACGACGGACCGGGATCCACGTCTCGGTGACGGTGCCGCCCGGGACCACCTCGGTGAGCACCGTGCTCCGGCGCTGTGCCTCGTGCCCGATGCGCGCGCGGCGGATCGATTCGAGCAGGGCCTCCCGCACGTCGGCGTCGAGCGCCCCCAGCGCGCGGTCCAGCGCGTGCGCCGGCACGCGCGGCTGCGGGACGTCGATGTCGTCGAAGCGCAGCGTGGCCTCGCGGGCCGCCGGGTAGCCGCGGGCGGCCACGGCCTCGACGACCGGCGCCACGGCCGCGACCGCTGCCCCCACGTCCACCCGCGCGCGCGGCAGCACCCGCCGCGGGTCGGGCGAGTCCGGACGCAGGTCGATGCGGCGCAGCACGGCGTCAGTTTACGGCGGACGGGCTCCGGGCTCCCCCGGTGTGTG
>SCQZ01000085.1 GCA_004299665.1 Jatrophihabitans sp. | reverse complement strand
CGATCTTCTCCCTGCCCTCCTACATCCTCCCCACGCCGCTTCGTGTTCTGGATTCGATCATCGACACCTGGCCCATCCTGTGGCGGCACTCGGTCACGACACTCGTCGAGACGCTCGAGGGCTTCGCGATCGCGGTGGTGGTCGGCGTGGCCGCGGCGCTGCTCATCGCGGGTTCCAAGGTCGCCGAGCGGCTGATCTACCCGATCCTGGTCACCACGCAGGCCGTGCCGAAGGTCGCGATCGCCCCCATCTTCCTTGCCTGGTTCGGCCTGGGGACCGAGCCGCGGATCATCATCGCCGCGCTGCTGGCCGTGTTCCCGATCGTCATCAACACCGCGGTGGGGCTCGTCGGGGTCGATCAGGGGCTGCTCATGCTCGCCCGGTCGACCGGTGCCAAGGGCTACCGGACATTCCTGCAGATCCGGCTCCCCGCGGCGCTGCCCGGCTTCTTCGCGGGCCTCAAGCTCGGTATCGCGCTCGCGATCGTCGGTGCGGTCGTCGGAGAGTTCGTCGGGGGCGACACCGGCCTCGGTTACATCGTGACCAACGCGCAGGGCAACCTGAACACGAGCCTGGCCTTCGCGGCGATCGTGTTGCTGTCCGTCCTCGGCGTGGGGCTGTTCTACATCGTCGACGGTATCGAGAAGGTGGTCGTGCGCTGGTCGTGAGGCGCGGCGCACCGCGTGGTCGGCAATCGCACGTCGAGACATCCTGCGAGACACCCAGGAGGAATGCATGAAACCGATCGGTACATCCGCCGTCCGTCAGCGCCGGCGGGGTGTATTCGCGACCGTCATCGCGTGCAGCCTTGCCCTGCTGACCGCCGCGGCGTGCAGCAGCAGCGGGAACACGACCGCGAAGACGTCCGGCGCGGCGCCAGGCGGCCACTCCTCGCAGTCGGCGCCGCCGCCGATGGTGACGGTGACGTTCGAGACCGACTACCTGCCCAACGGCAAGTACGCGCCGTTCATCTATGGGCAGGACCAGGGCTACTTCAGGCAGGAGGGCATCAACCTCGACCTGAAGTATGGCCGGGGGTCCGGCCTGACCGCGTCCGCCGTCGCGACCGGCAACGTGGACATCGGGATGGTGGACTCCGGAGTCGTGGCGACGGCCATCGGGAAGGGAGAGCCGATCAAGAGCGTCGGGCTCTACCTGGGCATGAACGACTTCGCGTTCTACGTGCCGAACGACTCGCCGATCAAGTCGATCGCCGACATGAAGGGCCACAGCCTGATCGCCCCGCCCGGGACTCCGCAGGCCGTCGTCGCGCCCGCGGTGTTCAAGCTCGCCGGCCTGAAGGACGGTGACGTGAAGTTCCTCGCGATCGCGGCCGCGCTCGGTGACTCGTCGTACGCCAAGGGCCAGGGGGACGCGATCGGGGAGGCGGTGAACTTCGCGCCGATCTTCCAGAAGACCCGGCCCTCGCGGGAGTTGCCGTGGGTCGACGTCGGCTACAAGATGCCCGGATTCTCGATCGTGGTGTCCACCAGCACGCTTTCCTCCGAGCCCGATGTCGTGGCCCGGTTCCTCAAGGCCATGTACAGGTCGCTGGTGGCCGCGCTCGATGACCCGACGGCCGCGGCCGCCGCGTACGCGAAGTCGCAGCCGACCCTCGAGCAGGGCCTGGTCGAGCCGGAGTGGAAGCTCTTGATCCCGTACTTCTGCTCCGACGCGCAGGTTGCCGCCAAGGTCCCGATCGGCTACCAGGAGGCATCCGACTGGTCGGCCGGGATCTCTATCCTGCAGCAGACCGGTGGTGTCCCGCAGTCGGTGACCGCGGACTCGGTGTACACCAATAGCCTGTTCGACCAGAACCACGTCTCGACGCAAGCCTGCTCCAGCAAGTGGGGCGGCGGGTCGAAGTCCAGCTCGTGAAGGCACCGCGATTCGAGTACCGTGCCGCGACCAGTGTCGCGCACGCCACCGAACTGCTGGCCGAGTACGACGGTGACGCCAAGGTGCTGGCGGGCGGTCAGAGCCTCGTGCCGTTGCTGAACTTCCGGCTCAGCAATCCGGCGGCGCTCGTCGACATCAACGGACTGGGTGAACTGGGGGGCCACCGCCTCGGTGCGGACGAGTTGCACGTCGGTGCGGTGTGCCGGCACCGGGAGATCGAACGCGACCCGCAGATCGCCGCCCGGTGCCCGGCGATCGCGGACGCGGTCGCACAGATCGGTCACGTGGCGATCCGCAATCGTGGCACCGTCGTCGGGAGCATCGCGCACGCAGACCCGGCCGCCGAGTGGCCCGGCCTGGCGATGCTGCTCGATGCGCAGTTCACGGCGCGGGCGGTTCAGGGAGAACGCACGATCGCGGCCGGCGCGTTCTTCGATGGGTTCCTCTCGACCGTCCTCGATCCCACCGAGGTGATCACTGCGGTCACCTTCCCGTTGCCGCCCGTGGCGAGCGGCTCGGCCTGGATCGAGTTCGCGCGCCGGCACGGCGACTTCGCCCTCGTCGGGGTGGGCGCCGTCATCGAGTGTGCGGACGAGTCGATCACGAGTGCGCGCATCGTGGTCACGGGCGTCTCCGACACGCCGGTACGCGTCGCCGCGGCCGAACGGGTCCTGCACGGCGCGCAGCCCGGGGAAGCGCTCTTCGCGGAGGCCGGCCGCGTCGTCGCCACCCAGGTGGACCCGATCTCCGACATCCACGGCGACGCGACCTATCGCCGCCGGCTCGCGCAGGTGCTGACCCGCCGCGCCCTGGCAGTGGCCGCCGACCGGGCCGCATGAGCACTCGGAAGGAGGACGGGTGCGCATCAGCATGGAGGTGAACGGCCGCGGCGTGGAGGTCGACGTGGAGGACCGGACCAGCCTGGCCGACTGCCTGCGGGACCGGTTGGGGCTCACCGGGGTCCACCTCGGTTGTGAGCACGGTGTCTGCGGAGCGTGCACCGTGCTCCTGGACGGAAGCTCGGTGCGCAGTTGCCTGCTGTTCGCGGTGCAAGCTGCTGGGCATCGTGTCACCACGGTCGAAGGTCTCGCCGACGGGGCCGGTCAGGGCGGTCTGCACCCGGTGCAGACCGCCTTCATGGCATGCCACGGGCTGCAGTGCGGCTTCTGCACGCCGGGCCTGGTCCTGACCACCTGCGAACTGCTGGCCGAGGATCCCGCCCCGACGGCCGAGGAGGTCCGCGCGCGTCTCAGCGGCAACCTGTGCCGGTGCACCGGATACGTCAAGATCTTCGAGGCCGTGGACCGTGCGGCGGAGTTGATGCGCGCGCGGTCCGGTACGGCCGCCGCACCGGCCGGGGCCGCCGAGGACACCCGATGACGGCTACGGACCGCGGACATCGCGACGAATGGGTGGGCCGGTCCGTCCCGCGCAAGGAAGATCTGCCGCTCGTGACCGGTCACGGCCGGTACGTCGCAGACATCCAGCTGCCGGGAACCGCCGAGGTCGCGTTCCTTCGGTCGCCGATGGCCCACGCGCGGATCACCGGAATCGACGTGTCGGCCGCGCTGGCGGGCGAGGGCGTCGTGACGGTGGTCACCGGTGCGGACATTCGCGCGACCGTGTTGCCGTTCACGCGCTTCGTCGACCAGGAGTTCACTCCGCCGGGCCTCGAACGCGCCGCGCACCCGGTGATCCTGCCCTGCCCGATGCCGGTCCTGGCCAGCGAACGGGTGCGCTACGTCGGGGAACCGGTCGTGGCGGTGGTCGCAGCCGACCGCGCGCTAGCCGAGGACGCCGTGGCACTGGTCGACGTCACGTACGAGGCGCTGCCGGTCGTCGTCGATCCGGTGCTCGCGGTGCAATCCGGGTCGCCTCTCGTGCACGACGACATCACCGACAACGTCCAGGCGACGTTCGAGGTGCGTGCGGGCGACGTGGACGCGGCCTTCGCCGCGGCGCCGCACGTCGAGCGGTTCAACTACGAGACACAGCGGCAGGCCGCCTCGCCGATGGAGACGCGCGGCGTACTGGCGGTCCATACGGACGTGACCGACGAAACGACGGTGTGGACCTCGAGCCAGACGCCCTACATGGTCCGTACCCGAATATCCGAGCAACTCGGGATTGCGGAGGAATCGATCCGTGTGGTCGTCCCGGACATGGGCGGCGGGTTCGGGCCGAAAGTGCAGGTCTATCCCGAGGAGGTGCTGCTCGCCCATCTTGCGCGCACCCTCGGCCGGCCGGTGCGGTGGATCGAGGACCGGTCAGAACACATGATCGCCACGGCGCACTCGCGGGACCAGCGCCACACCGTGGAGGTCGCCTTCGACGACTCCGGGTTGATCACCGCGATCCGCGACGACTTCCTGATGGACGCCGGTGCCTACAACCCGTTCTCGATCACCTGCGCGTACAACAGCGCCGTTCACTTCCGCAGCGTCTATCAGGTGCCGCACTTCCAGGTCCGGGGGCGATGCGTACTCACCAACAAGACGCCCAACGGCCCGTATCGCGGGTGTGGCCGTCCGGAGGCGACGTTCGCGATGGACCGCGCCGTCTACCAGATCGCACGCCTGCTCGGCTTGGACCCGGTCGAGGTCATGGCGCGCAACCTGATCCCCGCCGATGCGATGCCGTACCCCCGGGGGATGCCGTACCGGGACGGGCAGGAGGTCGTCTACGACTGCGGCGACTTCCCGGCCGCCTTGGCGCAACTCCGGGCGCTGAGCGGCTACGACGAACATGCGCGAGCTCGGCAGGCACAGCCGACGTCGACCGCGGTCACGAGGCGCGGCATCGGCTTCGCGAGCTACATCGAGGGGACCGGCATCGGCCCGTACGAGGGTGCGGTCGTGATGCTCGACTCGCTCGGGCGGGTCGTCGTCCGCTCCGGAAGCGCGCCGCACGGACAGAGCCACGACACGACGATGTCGCAGGTGGCCGCCGACGTGTTCGGCCTGAATCCCGACCAGATCATCTTCTCCGCGGGCGACACGTCCCTCGTGCCGAACGGCATCGGCACGTTCGCATCCCGGAGCGCGGTCGTCGCGGGGTCGGCGGTACTGCTCGCGGGAAGACGGCTCGAGCAGCGGGTCCGGGCGATCGCCTCGGAGTTGCTGGAGATCTCCGCCGAGGACCTCGTCGTCGACGCCGGCTACGTCCATGTGCGCGGTGATGCCACGAGCCGGGTGAGCCTCGCCGACGTCTACCGGGCTGCGCTGCCCGGCCCCCAAGCCCGGATCCCCGGGGGGACCGAGCCCGGCACGAGGGAACTGCAGTACTTCGTGCCGCCGACGGTGACCTTCGGCGCCGGCTTCCTGGCCGCCACGGTGTCGGTGGACCTGGAGACCGGCGGAGTTGTCGTGGAGCGGATCGACATCATCCACGACTGCGGCCGCATGATCAACCCGGTCGTGGTCGAAGGCCAGTTGCAGGGCGGGATCCTCCAGGGCATCGGCGGGGCGCTGTACGAGTCGGTGGTCTACGACGAGAACGGCCAACCGCTCACGACCACGTTCATGGACTACCTGCTACCCACCTCGGCGGAGGTGCCGGAGATCCGACAGATTCACCTCGCGACGACCTCCGATCGCAACCCGCTCGGTGTCAAGGGCGTGGGGGAGGCCGGGGCGATCGCGCCTCCCGCCGCCATCGCCAACGCCGTTGCCGATGCACTCCGGCCGCTCGAGGTCGAACTGAACCGGCTGCCCCTCTCGCCGCCGACGGTCATCGAGGCGATCACGCGTGCCCAACGATGACGCGGCATCCGGCTCCGGTAGCTCGATGTTCCGTCGCGGCTCCGGCCGGTGCGGTCAACCGGCCTGGGCCTAGGCTCGATCCGACGGGTGCCGAGGACCCCACCAGCCGTTGATCACCGGAGGGCCGCATGCCGAAGTACGTGTACGACTTCGCCGAGGGCAACAAGGACATGAAGGACCTGCTGGGCGGCAAGGGGGCGAACCTGGCGGAGATGACGAACCTGGGGCTGCCGGTGCCGCCGGGGTTCACGATCACGACGGAGGCCTGTCAGGCGTACCTCAAGAGCGGCCGGGAGCCCGAAGACCTGGGCGAGGAGGTGTCCGGTCACCTGGCGGCGCTGGAGCGGCGGATGGGGCGCACGCTCGGGCAGTCGGACGACCCGTTGCTGGTGTCGGTGCGGTCCGGGGCGAAGTTCTCGATGCCGGGGATGATGGAGACGGTCCTGAACATCGGGCTGAACGACCAGTCGGTGCGCGGCCTGGCCGCGCGGGCGGGTAACGAGCGGTTCGCGTTCGACTCCTACCGGCGGTTGATCCAGATGTTCGGCAAGACGGTGCTGGGGATCGCCGGGGAGCACTTCGAGGGTGCGCTGGAGGCGGTCAAGCACGCCAAGGGCGTGAAGAACGACGTGGACCTGGACGCGCAGGACCTGCGCGGGCTCGTGGAGACGTACAAGCAGGTCGTCGTCGAGCAGGCGGGGCGGGACTTCCCGCAGCAGCCGCGCGAGCAGATGGACCTGGCCGTGCGCGCGGTGTTCGACTCGTGGAACACCGACCGGGCGGTGATCTACCGGCGCCAGGAGCGCATCCCGTCGGACCTGGGGACCGCGGTGAACGTGGTGGCGATGGTGTTCGGCAACCTGGATGCCGCCTCGGGCACGGGGGTGGCCTTCACCCGGGACCCGGCGTCGGGGGCCCAGGGCGTCTACGGGGACTACCTGCAGAACGCGCAGGGCGAGGACGTGGTCGCGGGCATCCGCAACACGGTGTCGCTGCACGACCTCGAGCAGATCGACAAGCGCTCCTACGACGAACTGCTGTCGATCATGCAGACGCTGGAGGAGCACTACAAGGACCTGTGCGACATCGAGTTCACGATCGAGTCGGGCAGGCTGTGGATGCTGCAGACCCGGGTCGGCAAGCGCACCGCCGCGGCCGCGTTCCGGATCGCGACCCAGTTGGTGGACCAGGGCCTGATCGACATGGACGAGGCGGTCGGGCGGGTCACCGGGGCGCAGTTGTCCCAGCTGATGTTCCCGCGATTCGACGAGACGGCGGACCGGACGCGGATCGCCTCCGGAATGAACGCCTCGCCCGGTGCCGCGGTGGGCAAGGTCGTGTTCGACTCGTACACGGCGGTGAAGTGGGCGAGGTCGGGGGAGCGGGTCATCCTGGTGCGCCGGGAGACGAACCCGGACGACCTGAACGGCATGATCGCCGCGGCCGGCATCCTCACCTCACGCGGCGGCAAGACCAGCCACGCGGCCGTGGTCGCGCGCGGCATGGGCAAGACGTGTGTGTGCGGGGCCGAGTCCCTGGACGTCCACACGAAGGAGCGCCGCTTCAGCGCCCCCGGTGGCGTCGAGGTGCACGAGGGCGACGTCATCTCCATCGACGGCACGACCGGGGACGTGTTCCTGGGCGAGGTGCCGGTGGTCGACTCGCCGGTCGTGCGCTACTTCGAGGGCGAACTGAAGGCCGACGACGGCGACGAACTGGTGCAGGCCGTCGACCGGGTCATGCGCCACGCCGACGGGATGCGCCGGCTGGGCGTGCGCGCCAACGCCGACACCGCCGAGGACGCGGCGCGGGCCCGGCGGATGGGGGCGCAGGGAATCGGGCTGTGCCGCACCGAGCACATGTTCCTCGGGGAGCGACGCCAGTTGGTCGAGCGGCTCATCCTCGCCGACACCGACGAGGAGGTTGCCGCCGAACTGGCCGAACTGCTGCCGCTGCAGCGCGAGGACTTCGTCGGCATCTTCGAGGCGATGGACGGGCTGCCGGTGACCATCCGCCTGCTCGACCCGCCACTGCACGAGTTCCTGCCCGACATCACCGAGCTGTCGGTGCGGGTCGCCGTCGCCGAGGCACGCGGGGAGTCCCGCGAGGGCGACCTGCGCATGCTGCAGGCGGTACATCGGCTGCACGAGCAGAACCCCATGCTCGGGCTGCGCGGCGTGCGCCTGGGCGTCGTCATCCCGGGGCTGTTCGAGATGCAGGCCCGCGCCATCCTGGAGGCCGCCGCCGAACGGATCAGGGCCGGTGGCGTGCCCCGCGTGGAGATCATGGTTCCCCTGGTCGCCAACGTGCAGGAGTTCGAGACCGTCAAGGCGCACATCATCCAGGTGGCGCGGGACGTGCGCTCCGAGACCGGCGTCCACCTGGAGTTCCTCGTCGGCACCATGATCGAACTACCGCGTGCCGCCCTCACCGCCGACCAGATCGCCGAGTCCGCCGAGTTCTTCTCCTTCGGCACCAACGACCTCACCCAGACCACCTGGGGATTTTCCCGCGACGACGTCGAGGCCGCCTTCTTCAGCGCCTACCTCGAGAAGGGCATCTTCGGCGTCAGTCCGTTCGAGTCGCTGGACGTCGAGGGGGTCGGGGCACTGGTGCAGATCGCCGCCGAACGCGGCCGCTCGCGCCGTCCCGGACTGAAGCTGGGTGTATGCGGCGAGCACGGTGGCGACCCGGACTCGGTGCACTTCTTCGAGCGGGTGGGGCTGGACTACGTGTCCTGCTCACCGTTCCGGGTGCCCGTCGCCCGCCTCGAGGCCGGTCGCGCCGTCCGTGACTGACGCGCCCCAGGCGCTGATCGACTCGCCCGGAGCCGCGCCCGGCCGGGGCTCGCAGCGACATGATCACCCGGCGAGGCAGGACCGTTCCGGTTGCGGTAGCGGGGTACGGTCATGGGCATGTTCCGTCTGCGCCTGCCGTTGCGCAGCGGCGGCGCGGCGCGCCATCGGGACACCGCGGCCGGGTCGTCGCCGCCGTCGTTCGAACTGGTCTGCGACATCCTGGACGAGTTCGGGCTGACGCACGTCACCGACAGCGACGGCGACCTGCTGGTGCGCTGGGAGAACTGCACGGTGTTCTTCTTCTTCTACGGCGAACGGCAGGAGGTCCTGCAGGCCCGGCTGTACCTGGACCGCCGCTTCTCGGTGGACGCCCGCGGCTCGCTCGCGCTGCTGCTGGACGAGTGGAACCGCACCAAGCTGTACCCCAAGGCGTACACGGTGCTGCCGGACAACGGCATCGTCGGCGTCTGCGCGGAGCACTGCTTCGATTTCGAGAAGGGCGCCACGCGCCAGCAGGTCACCTACACGCTCGGCGTGTGGCTCGAGACGCTGCTGCGGTTCGCCAGTTGGGTCGACACGCAGGTTCCCGTCGGTTGAACTACCCGCCGGCCGCCCAGGAGCGGCGCGTCGCCGAACCCCCCAAGCGCGCCGGCGCGAGCACGCGCGACCGCAGCGAGTTCGCCCGGGACCGCGCGCGGGTGCTGCATTCGTTCGCGTTCCGGCGCCTCGCCGACAAGACGCAGGTCGTGGTGCCCGGGGAGGACGACTTCCCGCGCACCCGGCTGACCCACTCGCTCGAGGTGGCCCAGATCGGCCGCGAGATCGGCGCCGCGCTCGGCTGCGACGCGGACGTCGCCGACGCCGCCGGGCTGGCGCACGACATCGGTCACCCGCCGTTCGGCCACACCGGGGAGGAGGCTCTGGACGAGGCCGCGGCCGGCTGTGGCGGCTTCGAGGGGAACGCGCAGACGCTGCGCGTCCTGACGCGTCTGGAGGCGAAGATCCTCTCCAGCGGCGGCGATCCGGCCGGTCTCAACCTCACCCGCGCGGTGCTCGACGCGACCTGCAAGTACCCGTGGCCCCGTCCCGCCGAGGGCGGCAAGTTCGGCTATTACGCCTCGGACGCCGACGCCTTCGGGTGGCTGCGCGACGGCGCGCCGGAGGGCCGCCGCTGCCTCGAGGCGCAGGTCATGGACTGGGCGGACGACGTCGCCTACTCCGTGCACGACGTGGAGGACGGCATCCACGCCGGGCTGATCCGGCTGGCGAGCGTGGACGAGGCCGCCCGTGAGGTGATCTGCGCACTGGCCGCGCAGCTCTACTCGCCCCTGTCCACGCAGCAACTGGCCCCGGTGCTCGACGAACTGCTCGACCTGCCGACACTACGAGACCTGGCCGGTTACGACGGCGGCTACGCGGCGCAGGCGGCGGCCAAGCGGGCCACGAGTGAGCTGACCGGGCGCTTCGCCGGAGCGGCGGTGAGCGCCACCCGTGCCGCGACCGGCGGCATCGGGCTGTCGCGCTACGACGCGGACCTGGCCGTCCCGCCGCCGATCGCGGCCGAGTGCGCGCTGCTCAAGGCCCTCGCCGCCCACTACGTGATGCGTCGTCCCGCCACGATCGCACGCCACACCCTCCAGCAGCAGGTCGTGCGAACGCTCGTCGCGGCGGTGCTGGACGGCGCGCCGGGAACGCTCGACGCCGGCCTGGCGCCGGCCTGGCGGCTGGCCGCGGACGACGCGCAGCGGCTGCGGGTGGCGGTCGACCAGGTCGCCCAGCTCACCGACAGCTCGGCGGCGGCCTGGCACGAGCGTCTCGTGCGCCCCCGCGGCTGGACGGTCTACAGCGGACCCGCCGCGCCGACCTAGACTCACAGCCGTGGCGGGGCGGATCCGGGACGAGGACATCGCACTCGTCCGCGAGAAATCGCCCATCGCCGACGTCGTCGGCGAGCAGGTCCAGCTGCGCAACGCCGGCGGCGGCAACCTCAAGGGACTGTGCCCGTTCCACGACGAGAAGTCACCGTCGTTCTCGGTGTCGCCGGCACGCGGCGTCTACTACTGCTTCGGCTGCGGCGCGGGCGGCGATGTGATCACCTTCGTCAAGGAGACCGAGCACCTGGACTTCTCCGAGGCGGTCGAGCGGCTCGCGGCGCGCTCGGGCATCCAGTTGCGCTACCTGGACGGGCCCGCGGGCGGGCCGTCCCGCCAGTCCGGGACCCGGTCCCGGCTGCTCGCCGCCCACGCCGAGGCGGCGCGCTTCTACGCCGAGCAGCTCGCCGGCACGGAGGCGCGGCCGGCGCGCGAGTTCCTCGCGGCGCGGGGGTTCGACGAGGCGGCCGCCCACCGCTTCGGCTGCGGGTTCGCGCCGTCCGGCTGGGACGGCCTCAGCAGGCACCTGCTTGCGAAGGGCTTCACGGCGGCCGAGCTCACCGCGGGCGGCCTGTCCCGCGCGGGCAGCCGCGGCCTGAACGACCGGTTCCGCCGACGCCTGCTGTGGCCGATCCGTGACGTGGGCGGCGACGTCGTCGGCTTCGGCGCGCGGCGGCTGTTCGACGACGACCACATCGAGGCCAAGTACGTCAACTCGCCCGAGACGCCGATCTACAAGAAGAGCGAGGTGCTCTACGGCGTCGACCTCGCCAAGAAGGACATCGCCCGCAGCCACCGGGCGGTCGTCGTCGAGGGGTACACCGACGTCATGGCGTGCCACCTGGCGGGGGTGACCACGGCCGTGGCCACGTGCGGAACGGCGTTCGCGGCCGAGCACGTCAAGCTGCTGCGCCGGCTGCTGATGGACTCGGACGCCTTCACCGGCGAGGTGATCTTCACCTTCGACGGCGACGCGGCGGGCATGCGGGCGGCCGAGCGGGCCTTCGGCGACGACCAGAAGTTCATGTCGCAGACCTTCCTCGCGATCGAGCCGAACGGGCTCGACCCGTGCGAGCTGCGGCAGGCCTCGGGCGACACGGCGGTGCTCGACCTGGTCGCGCGCCGCATCCCGCTGGTCGAGTTCGTGCTGCGCTCGACAGTCGCCCGCTTCGACCTCGACACCGCCGAGGGGCGGGTGGCGGCCATGGACCGGGGCATCCCGCTCGTGGCACGGATCAAGGACCGTGCGCTGCGCGACGAGTACGCCCGGCGGTTGGCCGGGCTCGTCGGCTTCGGGCTGGAGGAGCAGGTGCTGGCGCGCGTGCGCGGCCAGGAGCGGGCCGCGGACCGGCGCGCCGTCACGGCAGACACCCCTGCCGCATCCGACGCGCCGCAGGTCGACGAGGTGGTGGTGCGGGTCGAGCGCGAGGTCCTCAAGATCGCCATGCAACTGCCGGCGATGGCGGCGCCCCAGCTGGACGCGCTGCCCGAGGAGGCGTTCCTGCTACCGGCCCATCGTGCGGTCCGGGCCGCGATCGCCGGCGCCGGAGGTGCCGGGGCGGCGGTGGCCGGGCCCGGCTGGACCGAGACCGTGGCCGAACTGGTGCCCGACGAGCGGCTGCGCGGCGGCGTCCACGCGCTGGCCGTCGAACCGCTGCGCATCGGGCCGGAGTCACAGGACCGCTACGTCGACTCGGTGCTGTCCCGGATGCAGGAGATCGTCACGTCCCGGCAGATCGCCTCGCTGAAGTCGCGGATGCAACGCATCAACCCGCAGGAGAACCCGGCCGACCACGCGAAGTTGTTCGGCGAACTGATCGCGCTCGAACGCTACCGGCGATCGCTGCGCGATCGAGCCGTCGGCGGCGCGTGATCGTGACGCGGCTGTTCCACCGCAGGGATACCCCGCCCGCGGCCGCCGTTGCCGCTGTCGGGCACGACGATCGGGTGGTCTCCTGGGCGGACGTGGTCGGCGGATCGTGCGTGTTCGCCAGCCGGTGCGGCATCTGGTGGCCGCAGGCGGACGGTTGGCGCCGGATCGGGTGGCAGCACGTCGACAAGGCGATCTGGCGGGACGGTTCGCTGAGCGTGGTGCAGGCCGACGTCGTCGACGACCTGCTCCTGGTCGACCGCGACCCGGTGCAGGTGCGGCTGATGGTGGCACGCGACCTGCCGCCGGTCGTCCGCAAGCGGGTCGAGGCGAACGTCGTCCAGACCCTGCTCGAGCCGGTTCCCGGCGGCTCGGCGCGCTTCGTGGCACGGCGCGTCCCCGGCGAGGACGGCGTGCGCTGGTGGGCACGGCTGGAGCCGGGGACCGGGGTGGACGCGCAGGGCCGCGCCGCGATCGCCCGGCGGCGCGACGAACTGGCCGCCGCGTGGGCGGCGACGCACCGCGCGCTCTAGTGCGGGCCCCCGCCCGGGCTCCCGCCGGGGCCGTGGAGGGCCTGCTCCGCCTTGGCGCGCACGACGCCGGCGGTGGACTGCACGGTCTGGCTGTGCGCGAAGGTGCGTGCCGCCCTCAGGATCGCCTCGTAACGCTGCCGCCCGGCCTTCGTGCCAAGCACGTACCCGGCAGCGGCCGCGGCCAGCAGTTTGATCATTCGTTCCTCCCGCGGTGGTCTGTGTCCCACGGTAGCCGGTGCCCCGTGCCCGGCCCCGGCGCGGTGCGATCTACCGAGGCCCGTGGTCGATATCGAGCCTGCCCGCAGCCGATCATGGAACGGCAGCGGCGCACGGAGCGCGTGGGATAAGCTGTCGCGGTTGCGTCGCGGGGCTGTCCTGCGCGCAGCGCAGCGGTCCCCCGTAGCTCAATTGGCAGAGCATTCGACTGTTAATCGAAGGGTTACTGGTTCGAGTCCAGTCGGGGGAGCCACTACAGCCCCCGGATTATGGGACCTCCAGACGATCTCAGCCCATCGCGTGCCCTCCCCGTGCCCTAGCGGGTATTCACACGCGGAAGGCGGAGCCCATGACCACCACCACCACCACCCAACCCCTGCTGGCTACGAAACCGGAGATCACGGAGCTGGTCGCCGTGATCGACTCGCTCACACCCCAGCAGCAGCGTGACGCGCTGAACTATCTGATCGGCTGGACGCTGGCCGGGGTCCAGCACGCGTTCATGTACGTCACCCGGCCGTCCGTCCTGCAGGCCGCTTCCAGGTTCGGCGTCAGGGTTGACGCAGGCATGGAGCGTAACGCACACGTGGCGGGTGCCCGGTGAGCGCCGCGACCGTGACCGGGTTCTTCCGGCCCACGTGGTGCACCGCAGACGGGCCCAGCCCGACGATGTGCGACGACCACGGCCACTGCATCAGTGAGCCCGATCTCGTGGTCCACGGCACCATCGGCGGCACGTTCCCGACCGAGCGCGGCACCCAGGTGCATCGCGAGGTCCGCGTCACCGTCCACCGGGAGATCGGACCCTACCCGACCGAGGACATGCCGCCCGGGGACACGCACTCGGTCTACCTGGCCGTCGCGGATACCGGCTGGGACGACGGCGGGGTCGGGTACCTGTACCTGACGGTCGCGCAGGTCGAGCAGGTGCGGGACGCCTTGACCGAGGCCCTCCGTATGGCGGCTGAGGACCGGGCGGCGCTGCTCGGCGGTGCGAAGTGATGGGCCGGACTGCGGCGGTGGTCGGGTCCGTGGCCGCGGTCGGTGCCGCGATCGTCGGGGTGACCACAGCGGTCCTGACTGGCGGGCACTCGACACCGACCCCGGCACCCGTGTCGCCGAGCGTGCAACGGTTCGCCCCGGCCGCCGCGTCGTCGTCCAGCGCGTCTAGCTCGAGCCCGACGCCCAGCCCGAGCCCGAGCGTGTCCAGCGTGAGCGTGTCCCCGTCCAGCAGCCCGCCGGCCGCACCGCCGGTCGTCGTGCTGCACGGCGTCCCCGGTACGACCGGAGCCGACGGGGTGCTCAGGCCGCCGACGAACATGCCGCCACCGATGCCGCCGTCCCCGAGCGCGTACTGCTTGCCCGAATCGGCGCCGGGCCCGCACGCCTGCCCCAGCCCGAGCGTGACCCCGTGACCGCCCGGACCAAGGCCGAGAGCGCCACGAAGACGACGTCCAAGGCGACGCCGCCGCTGTCACTGCGAGAGCGTGAGGGTAACCGGGCGACCTGGCCCACACCCGACGGGCCGTGGTACCCGATCACCGACCAGAAGGAGCAGCGGTACGACCACGGTCAGGACTGGTGCGAGGACTCGGGCTGCCACCCCGCCGCGCAGGACGGATATCCGCATGACGATCACGGTGCGTCGTTCTGCCGCGCGGTGACCGAGTGGTACGACGTCCTGGACGGGCTCGACGCCACGGCACCGCTGTACCTGACGGTCGAGGGTGCGGCACCGTTCATGTTCGGCGAACGGTGGAAGCCGTCGACGGTCCGCGAAGATGAGGCCCGGGTCCAGTTCAGCCTTATGACGGGAGACTGCGGAGAGCTGGCGCGGTTCAGCCTGTCGCTCGCTGACGCGTTGCTCCTCGCCCGGCAGATCGGGTGGATCGTCGACACCGTGTCAAGGAAGCGCTGACCATGGTCCCGGCCGTCCTCGCGCGCTACGCTGTAGCCCTTGGCTGCGCGAGGCATGGCAGGGGTCTATCCAAGTAACCGACTC
>SCQZ01000084.1 GCA_004299665.1 Jatrophihabitans sp. | reverse complement strand
GGCAGGACCGGCCCGGTCCGTACCGGGCGCGGCAGCCACTCGGCGTCCACGCCCACGGCGGTGACGGTGAGCACCCGGGGCGCGGCGGCGGTGTTGGTGAGCGTGAGCGTGATCGTCAGCGGCGTGCCGGCGCTGGTGCGCACCACGCTCTCCCCCGCCACCGACGGCGGGGGATCGGGCAGGCGGCGCGGGCCGGTCATCGCGGCACCGAGAAGTTCGCGGTCACGGCCTGGCTGGCGCCGACCGACAGGTTCTGGGTCTGCAGGTCCGAACTGCTCGCCGTCGCGCGGATCGCCACGACGTACACCTGTGGGGCGTTCACGTACGGGAACGAGTAGTAGCCCTGGCCATTCGTGGTCGTGGTGTACGACACGACGGTGGGGTACTGGCTGGCGACGTACACGACGACCACGACCCCCGACAGCGGGCTGGTGCACGGCGGCGTGACGGTGGCATCGGCACAGACGTATCCCGAGATCGACGCCGGCTCCACCAGCACCGGACTGTAGGTGAGCACCTGCCCGGCCGAGAGCGTCACGATCGACGAGGTGGGGCTGGTGCCGGGCCGGTTCACGCTGATCGTCCAGGTGCCCGGGGGTACGCCGTCGATCCGGTACGCACCCTTCTGGGCCGGCGCTGGCACCGAGGCAGTCGTGACGGTGAAGGTGGTGGCGCCGGAGGAGAGCGCGACGGTGGCCTCACCGACCGGAGACTTCCCGCCCGGGGCGGCAGGGTCGACCTGGCTGACGACGCCCATGATCGTCGCGGTGGCGGACTGCATGACCACCCGGATCGTCCCGGAGCTGTCGACCACTGCGCCCCGGGAGCCCGGCGTGATCTGCCCGTTCGCGTCCAGCGAGACCGACACGGTTTGCGAGGCGAGGTCGGAGCGGCTGAAGGTGATCGTGTAGCTGTTGGGCACCGGCAGTCCGGTCACCGTCCAGGCTCCGATGCCCTGCGCCCCGCCCTGCGCGCTCTGGGTGCTGGTCTGCACCGTCGTCGAGCCGTTGGTGACGGTGACCGTCACCCCGGGCGCCGGCGCGTTGCCCGCCGCGAGCGTGACGAGCCCGGACAGCGACGCGGAAGACTTGCTCAGCGTGATCGCGACCCCGGTGAGCTTCTCGGCGGCCGACAGCGACAGCGTCTCGGTCTGTTGCGCGTAGCCGGGCAGTGCCGCCTGGACGGTGAATGTCGCCGGCGTGGGCAGCCCGCGCAGCGTGAACGTGCCCGAGCCGGTCAGCGAGACGGTGGTGACGCTGCTCTGCCCCGCCGTCGCGGTGATCGTGACGTCGCCCAGCGGACCGGCCGAGGAGTTGACGGTCCCGGAGATCACCCCGTCGCCGGTGCTCAGCGTCAGGTCGATGCCGCTGCGGTCCTCCCCCGCCCCGACGTCCAGGCGCTGGGTGGTCGTGGCGTAGCCGGTCTTGGTGACCACGAGGTCGTAGGTGCTCGGGGACGGGATGCTCGTCAGGGCGAACTTCCCGTCGGCCCCGATGGGCACGCTCTGCACGATGGCGTCTCCGTTGTCCGGCGGCGGCGCCGCGGCGGGTGCGTTGGACCCGGTGGGGGTCACCGGCGCGGCCGCGACGGCGGCCGGTGCCGTCCCGGTCGTGTCCGGCGGTTTCATCAGGTACAGCGTCGCGGTGGCGACGTCCTGGCCGACCACGGTGCCGCTGATGCTGGCGGGCAGCCCGCCGATCGTCACGTCCAGGCCGGTGCGCTGGGTCCCGGTGTTGAGCTGGACCGCCTGGGCGTCGGCGGCGGTGAGCCCGGCCGGGTACCAGATCTGCTGGAAGTTCGCCCCCTGGTAGCTGATCTTGTAGCTGCCGGCGGCGAGGTTGCCGATCAGGTAGGTGCCCGCGCCGGAGGTCGCCGTCGTCGCGATCGGTGTGGTCGCGTCGGCGGCCTGGAACAGCGCGACCGACACCGAGCCCACCGGCTTGCCGGTGGACAGGTCCCGCACCGTGCCGGAGACACCGGCCGTGCCGCCGCCGGCGCCGCCGCGGTTGTTGGCCGCGGCCGCCACCTGCAGTGCCAGGTTGCGGTCGGCGGTGTTCTGCCCCACCAGCCGCGAGAGCGCGAACGTGATCACCAGGGCGAAGACGGTGATCGCGGCCAGCAGGCCGAACAGCCCCACCGACCCGCGCGACAGGAGCGGCTTCTGGATGAAGGTCGCCGTGCCCAGTGCCTTGCGCTCGTCCCGCGGCGGGTTCGCAGGGGCGTCGTCGTCCGCGACGGGCTCGGAGAAGAACCCCTCGCCCGGCGGCTCGTCCAGGTACAACCCGAGCATCCGCACGGCCGGGGCGCCGAGCAGCGGCCGGCGCGAGCTGGCCCGCATGTCCACCAGCGCGTGCTCGCCCGGCGCGAGCGTGACCCCCTCCGGCACGAACCGGAAGTGCACCTTGCTCTCGGCGTCGTCCCCGCCGAGGACGCCGGTGACGACGGTGTTTCCGGCATTCTCCAGGATCACGCTGTAGGAGGCGCGCTTGCCGGCGGTGACCGCGAGCGGGTCGACCCGCAACTGCACCTGCCGCGACGCCGGGACGGTCAGGTCGACGTCGACGACGGCGCTGGACAGCGGCGGGGTGAGCTCGCGGACCTGGATCGCGATGCGCCGCGCGCCGGCCGCGATCCCCCGCGGTGGCGTCACCTGCACGAGGATCGTCCGGGACTCCTCCGGGAACAGTGAGACCTGCTCGTCCTCCAGGTGCACCCAGCCGGGGTCGGCGCCGAGGACGCGGATGGTGTAACCGCCGATCACCGTGCCGGTGTTGGTGATCGTGACCCGCAGCGGCAGCCCGACACCGGGGAGGATGTCGCACTGGCGGGGGGAGACGTCGACGCGCATCGCTCAGCCCGTCTTCACCAGGGTCAGGGGCAGCGTGCTCCGCTGACCGGCGGTGATCGTGACGATGCCGGTCTGCTGCGCGTGTCCGGGCGCGGTGACCGTGACGCTGTAGGTGCCGGGCGCGAGGCCGGAGATCAGGTAGCCGCCGTTGGGCAGCGCGCCGCCGGGGGCGCTGGAGACGACCGTCCAGGTCTGGGCGCCGTTGGTGGCGGTGACGGTCGCACCGACGAACGCGTTCGTGATCGTGACCGGCGGGTTCGCGCTGGTCTGCTCGATGACCGAGCCGGTCACGCTGCCGACGTTGCTGGACAGCGTGACGGTCACCGTCGGCGGTGCGCCGTTGCCGGTGAGCGTGACCGGCACCGTCGCCGGCTGGTACCCGGCCAGGCTGAAGGTGAGGGTGTACGAGCCGGGTGCGGGCAGGCCGCTGATCGCGAAGCTGCCGACGGCGCCGGAGGTCAGCGTGGTCGTCTGCGGCAGCGTGCCGACGCCGCCGGTGGAGATCGCGCCGCCGACGGTGACGGTGGCGCCGCCCAGGCCGTTTCCGGCGCCGTCGACGAGCCGGCCGGAGACCGAACCAGTACCGCTGGTCAGGCTCACGTTCTCGGTGCCGATACTCTGCCCGGCCGTCAGGTCGACGATCTGGGTCACCGAACCGTGGCCGGGCGCGGTGTAGGTGACGACGTAGGTGCCCGGCGTCTGCAGGTTCCCGAGCACGTAGGCGCCGACCTGGCCGGTCGTCGGCGTGGTCACCGCGAGCGTCTGGCCGTTGAGGGTGGTGGTGACGATCGCCCCGCCGATCGGGTTGGTGCCGTCGGTCACGACACCGCCGATCGCGCCCGGTGTCGCGCCCAGGGTGATCGCCGGCTCGAGCCGCTTGTCGCCGCCGGTGACGGCGTCGGTGAGCGTCGAGGTCTGGTAGCCGGGCGTGACGAAGGTGATCTCGTAGGTACCGGGGGCGGGCAGGTTGGCCAGCGTGTAGGACCCGTCGGCCGCCGTGGTGGTCACCGCGGCCGGCGGCGTCGACGGCGCGCTGAGCGTCGCGGGGGCGGTGGCCCCGCCCGCGGCCGGCGCGGTGCTGCTGATCGCCCGAGCGGTCACCGTCGTGGTGACCGGGGCGAGCGCGTCACCCGGGTTGACCGTCCCGCTGATGCTGGCCGGCAGCCCGGTGATCACCACATTGACGTTCTGCAGGGTGCGCTGTGCGGTCGTGGTGACGGCCGTCGCCCCCGCCTGCGAGGGGGCGTTCGGGTACCAGACGTCGACGAAGCCGGGCGCACTGAAGTGCAGGTAGTAGTCGGTCGGGAACAGCCCGCCGAGGGTGTAGGCGCCGTTGGACTGTGTCGCGGCCGAACTGACGAGCTTGAGCCCGTCGCGCGACATCCGCTCGGCCTGCACGACGATGCGCCCGACCGGCTGGCCGTCGTTCTTGCCGGTCACGACGCCGGTGATCGCCGCTCCGGTCCCGGCCGGGACCTGACCGGTCTTCGGCAGCGCCCCGGCGGGGGCGGCCTCGGTGCCGCCGCCGGACC
>SCQZ01000083.1 GCA_004299665.1 Jatrophihabitans sp. | reverse complement strand
GGTGACGACCCGGTCGTCCTTGACGACGCCGCCGACGACGGCGTCGACCGGCAGCAGGGCCTGCCCGAAGTTGGTGATGACCGGGCGGTCGCCGTTCGCGGCCTTGCCCCGGATCGCCTCCACCGCCCGGATGGAGGTGGATCCGACGTCGATCCCGATCAGGGGGGCGGTAGCCATCAGCGGCTCCTTCGGTTGCGGGGGCAGGGTGTCATGCGGCACCGGTCAGGACCGCCGTGTACCAACTGGTGATCGGCACGGCGACGAACAGCGTGAGGATGGTCGCGCAGACCATCGCGGGGGCAAGGGCGAGCAGGCCGTGGCGGCGTGCGCCGGCCAGCGAGCGGAAGGCGCCGCCGACGGCGAGGATGGCGAGCCCACCCACCGCGCCGATGATCACCGCGCTCCAGGACATCCAGCCCAGGTACAGCCCCAGCAGCCCGGCGAGCTTCACGTCCCCGGCGCCGAGGGCGTAGGGGTAGGCGACCACCAGTGCGAAGTAGATGGCGGCGACCGCGACCATGCCCGCCAGGGCGCGCAGCGCCGTCTGCCCGTCGCCGGTGACGGCGCCGGCCGGCATGAGCAACAGCACGGCGACGACGTACGACGGCAGCACCAGCGTGTCCGGCAGCCGGTGCACGTCGAAGTCGATCATCGCGAGCGTGATGCCGATCGCCGCCAGGTAGAGGTAGGCCGGCAGCGCGGCGGACAGGCCGAAGCGCACGGTGACCGCGACGAACAGGGTGGCCGTGCCGATCTCGACGAGGGGGTACCGGGCGCTGATGCGGGCGGCGCAGTAGGCGCAGCGCCCGCGCAGCGCGATCCAGCTCAGCACCGGGACGTTGTGCCGGCCCTTCAGCGGGTTCGCGCACGTCGGGCAGTGCGAGCCGGGGTGCACGATCGACTCGGCCCGCGGCACCCGGTAGATCACGACGTTCAGGAAGGAGCCGATCAGCAGCCCCAGCAGCCCGATCAGGCCGATCAGCAGGTGGTCGGCGCTCATGAGTTGCCTGTCGACGAGACGCTCACGACGTGCCACAGCGAGGAGACCGTGCTCGTCAGCGGAATCAGGTTGTTGACGTCGGGAACGGCCTGGATCAGCGCCTGGACGTTCAGATACTGCTGCGCCAACTGGTAGCCCGAGTACGGCCGGCTGGTCTGGCCGGTGGTGTCCGTCACCTGCCACTCCTGACCGACCGGAGCATGGTGTTGCACCCCGATCGTGCCGATCTCGGTCAGCTGGCCGAGCGGCGCGCCGCGGTTGTAGTTGTCGGCCGTGAGCTCGCCGCCGCAGACGCCGCCGCCGCTGGGAGGTTGCGGGCAGGTGATGTGGGAGGCGGAGTTGCCGAGCGCGAAGATCACCGCGGTGATGGTGAGGCCGGCGAGATCCGGGCGCATGTTCACGTACTGCTGGTCCGGGCGGGCCCCGCTCGGAGCCACCCCGTAGAACAGGCCGGTGATGTCGTCCGGGCAGAAGCCGGGCGTGGTGTAGCCGATGAGGGTGGTGTTCGCGACCGCGCACTGGACCGGGTGGTACACGCGCACGTCGTTGCGCGCGACGACCTCGAGCGCGGCGCTCGACGGGTCCGCGGGCCCGAGCTTGTTGGTCACGATCACATCGTTCGAGCCGACGAGGGCCATCGTGTTCGCGGCGGTGCCCTCGACGTAGAGGTCGCCGGGGCCGCTCAGCCCGAAGGTGGCCGTCTGCCCGGTGGCGTTCGTGCTCACGGTGCCCATCTGGTACTGGGTCACGTCCGACATCGAGGGGAACGAGCTGACCGCCGTGGCGCCCTGGACGAAGTTCGAGTAGGTCGTCTGCGTGATCGTGACCTGGAATGACGGGACATAGCCGTTCGCGGTGCTGTTGCCGTCGCCCCACTGGTTGCCGAGCACCGCGCCGCCGGGCGTCGCGAGGCACAGGCCGAGGCTGATGACGCCGTAGCACTTGTAGACCTGCCGCCCGACGGTGTACGTGGTCTTCGTGACGGTCTTCGTCTCGGTGGAGACGGTGCCGTTGGTGGTGCTGAAGAACGGGTCGGTGACGCCGGTGCTGGGCGCCGTTCCCATGGGGACGTTCGCCGTGGTGGTGCTGGTGGGGGTGCCGGCGACCACGACGTACTGGTGGTCGCCGACTGCGGCGGCGCCGTACCCGGTGGGGTGGGCGCTCGTGTTGGCTTTCTTGATCAGGTCCTGGAGCAGGCAACCCAGCTGGCCGGTGCTCGCGGTCGCCGGCGTGATCGTGGCCGACAGG
>SCQZ01000082.1 GCA_004299665.1 Jatrophihabitans sp. | reverse complement strand
CCCCACCTTGACCTCCTCGACGGGCGGGGCGGACAACGACACCCGGATCGTGTCGCCGATGCCACGCGAGAGCAGGGCGCCGAAGGCCACAGCGGACTTGATCGTGCCCTGGAACGCCGGGCCCGCCTCCGTGACGCCGAGGTGCAGCGGGTAGTCGCACCGCTCGGCGAGCATCTCGTACGCCTGCACCATCACGACCGGGTCGTGGTGCTTGACGGAGATCTTGAAGTCCCGGAAGTCGTGCTCCTCGAACAGCGAGGCCTCCCACAGCGCGGACTCCACCAGCGCTTCGGGGGTCGCCTTGCCGTACTTCTCGAGCAGCCGCTTGTCCAGCGAGCCGGCGTTGACGCCGATCCGGATCGACACCCCCGCGTCGGTCGCGGCGCGGGCGATCGCGGCCACCTGGTCGTCGAAACGCTTGATGTTGCCCGGGTTCACCCGCACGCCCGCACACCCGGCGTCGATGGCGGCGAAGACGTACTTGGGCTGGAAGTGGATGTCGGCGATCACCGGGATCTGCGAGTGCCGCGCGATCTCGGCCAGCGCGTCGGCGTCGTCCTGCGACGGGCAGGCCACCCGCACGATGTCGCAGCCCGCGGCCGTCAGTTCGGCGATCTGCTGCAGGGTCGCGTTGACGTCGGCGGTGAGCGTGGTGCACATCGACTGCACCGAGACCGGCGCACCGCCGCCGACGAGTACCGAACCCACCTTGATCTGTCGCGACGTACGGCGCGGCGCGAGGACGGGGGGCGGGGCGGAGGGCATACCGAGCGGGACGGTCATACGGTCATTATCCGCCGAAGAGCTGGACCGGCTTCACGATGTCCGCGTAGAGGGTCAGCACGCTGAGCAGGATGAGGGCCGATCCGACGACGTACATGATCGGCAACGTCTGCGCGGTGTCGACGAAGATCAGCCGGCGACGCCCCCGCAACCGCGCCCAGCCGCGCCTCGCCGCCTCGACGATCGCCCCCGCGACGTGGCCGCCGTCCAGCGGCAGCAGCGGCAGCAGGTTGAGGAAGAACAGCAGCAGGTTGATGCTCGCGAGCAGCGACAGCAGCATCAGCACCTTGTCCTGCAGCCCGTACTGGTTCGTCTCGGCGATCTCGCCGCCCAGACGGCCGATGCCGACGACCCCGATGACGCCCTGGGCATCGCGGGGCTTGTTGTCGAACACGGTCTGCCACAGGTTCGCGATCTTGGACGGGAACTGCCCGACGGCGGACAGCGCCTGCCCGATCTGGCCGCCGATCTCCCCGGGGAGCGCCGCCGCGCCGACCGGGACGTAGTAGTGGTGGTCGGTCGGGCTGATGCCGGCGAAGCCCGTGACGACCGTCCTGGTCATCGCGTTGTCCGCCCACTTGCGGTTCGTGACCGGTGTCAGGGTCGTGTGGTGGGTGACGCCGTCGCGTGCATAGACAAGGCTGAGTGCCTTCCCGGCGGAGGGTTCGATGATCGCGACGAGTTGGTCCCAGCTCCGGATCGGCGTGCCGCCGACCGAGACGATGGTGTCACCGGGCTGCAGGCCGGCCTGCGCCGCCGGCGACGGGGTGCTGCAGGAGGTCGGGTCCTGCACCGTGGCGGTCGCGGACACCACGCACTTGCTGACCGTCGCGAGGCGGGTCGTCGGATCGTCGTGCGGCAGCCCCACCGCGGTCAGCAGCACGACCATGATCACCAGGTAGATGATCAGGTTCATGGTGGGGCCGCCCAGCATGACGATCATCTTCTTGCCGGGTGTCAGCCGGTAGAACTCGCGCTCCGCGTCCTCCGGGCGCACCTCGGCGCGGGAGGTGGTCCGGAACTCCTCGATCGCGGTGGCCATCCGTCGGGGCCAGCGCGAACGCCGGCCCGCGGTTCCCGGCGGCACCATGCCGATCATCCGGATGTAGCCGCCGAAGGGGATCCACTTCAGGCCGTACTCGGTCTCGCCCCGGTGGCGCGACCACAGCGTGGGGCCGAAGCCGACCATGTACTGGGTGACCTTGACGCCGAACCTCTTCGCGGGGACCAGGTGACCGACCTCGTGCAGCGCGATCGAGGCCAGCAGGCCGACCGCGAAGACGACGACGCCCAGCGCGTAGAGCACCTGCGTCCTCCTACCCGATGAGTTCGCGCACCCGCGAGCGTGCCCACCGGTCGGCCCGCTCGACGTCCCCGACGGTACCCGGCTCGCCCGCTGCGGCGGCGTACGTGCTCAGCCACTCGTCCACCACATCGGCAAGGCGATCGACGATCTGCAGGAAACCGATGCGATTCTCGTGGAAGGCGCCGACCAGCTCCTCGTTGGCGGCGTTGTAGACGGCCGGGGCGCAACCGCCGGCCGTCCCGGCGCGCCGGGCCAGGTCGACCGCCGGGAAGGTCCGGCCATCGAGCGGCTCGAAGGTCCAGCTGTGGGCCTGCGTCCAGTCCAACGCCGCGGCAGCCCCCGGGACCCGGTCCGGCCAGCCGAGCGCGAGCGCGATCGGCAGGCGCATGTCCGGCGGCGAGGCCTGCGCGATCGTGGCCCCGTCGGCGAACTCGACCAGCGAGTGCACCACCGACTGCGGGTGGACGACGACCTCGATCCGCTCGTAGGGCACGCCGAAGAGCAGGTGCGCCTCGATCATCTCCAGGCCCTTGTTCACGAGCGTCGCGGAGTTGGTGGTCACCAGGCGGCCCATGTCCCAGGTCGGGTGCTTGAGGGCCTGGTCCGGCGTGACGTCGGCGAGCGTGTCGCGGGTCCGGCCGCGGAACGGCCCGCCGCTGGCGGTGATGACCAGCCGGGCGACCTCGGCCCCGGTGCCGGCGCGCAGGCACTGGGCCAGCGCCGAATGCTCCGAGTCGACCGGAACCAGCTGTCCGGGCCGGGCCCGCCGGGTCACCAGCGAGCCACCCGCGACCAGGGATTCCTTGTTCGCCAGGGCCACCGTGTTGCCCGCGTCCAGCGCGGCGACGGTGGCGCGCAGCCCCTGCGCGCCCGCGACGGCGTTGAGCACGACGTCCGCCGGCCGCGCGGCCAGTTCGGCCACCGCCTCGCGGCCGCCGCGCACCGCGACGCCCGGCAGTTCGCGCTGCAGCGTCTCGGCACACCGCTCGTCGGCGACCGCCACCACCTCCACGGCCAGGGTGCGGGCCTGCTCGGCCAGCAGCGGCAGGTTCGCCCCGCCGGCGGCGAGGGCCACCACCCGGAACCGGTCCGGGGCGTGCGTGACCACGTCCACCGCCTGGGTGCCGATCGATCCGGTGCAGCCCAGGATCGTGACGGTGCGCATCACGTGGTCCCGGCCGGCGTCGCGGGGATGTGATCGCTCATGGCCGGCGCACCAGCGCGTCGCGGGTCAGGCAGGCCGGCGTCCGGTTGCCCGAGAGCCCGAACGCGAGTTCGGTGTCGGCCAGCAGGCCCCGCAGCACGTGCCGTACCCCGTCCGTGCCCCCGAGCCCCAGCCCGTAGACCCACGGCCGGCCGACGAGTACCGCACGCGCCCCGAGCGCCAGCGCCTTGAGCACGTCGGAGCCGGTGCGGATCCCGGAGTCGAACAGCACCTCCAGGTCCGAGCCGACGGCCTCGACGATCCGCGGCAGCGCCTCCAGCGAGGCGACGGCGCCGTCGACCTGCCGCCCTCCGTGGTTGGACACGACGATCCCCTGCACCCCCACCTCCGCGGCGCGTTCGGCGTCGGCGGGGTGTTGCACGCCCTTGAGGACGATCGGGCCGTCCCAGTGCTGCTGCAGGAACGCGATCTGGTCCCACGTGCGGTCGGTGCCGGTGAAGCACGGGACCCAGCGCTGCACCGCCGCCGCCGGGTCCTCGGCGGGCGGCCGGGCGAGCGGCGCGCAGAAGGCCTCGTCGCTGAAGTAGTTCGCGAGCCCCTCCCCGGTGAGGAAGGGCAGGTAGCCGTGGTCCAGATCGTGCGGGCGCCAACCGAGCAGCCAGGTGTCCAGGGTCACGACGAGCACCGTGTACCCGGCCGCGTTCGCGCGTCGCAGCAGGCTGCGGCACACGTCGTCGTCGTTGGGCCAGTACAGCTGGAACCAGCGGCAACCGTCGCCGTGCGCGTCGGCGACCTCCTCCAGGGTGCGCGAGGACAACGTCGAGACGATCATGCCGATCCCCAGTTCGGCAGTCACCGTCGCAGCGGCGAGTTCGGCGTCCGGATGGACGATCGACTGCACCCCGATCGGGGCGGTGAGGACCGGCGCCCGCAGCGTCGAGCCGAGGACGGGGGTGGTCAGGTCGCGGGAGGTGGCGCCGGTGAGCATGCGCGGCACGATCCGCCAGCGATCGAAGGCCGCCCGGTTCTCCCTCGCCGTCGACCCCGACGACGCTGCACCCGCGACGTAGCCGAACGTCTCCGGCGACATCGCCTCCCGCGCCGCGGCCTCAAGCCGGTCCGGGTCGGTGGTGAAGGCGGGCCGGACCCCGGCCAGGCCGTGCAGGTAGATCTCGGTCGCATACGTGGACAGCGGCACGGCGGCGCTCATACCTGCCATCCTGCCAACCCCGTCGAGTTCGCGATTAGCGTGTTCGCCGTGCGCATCGACCTGAACGCCGACCTCGGGGAGGGGTTCGGCGCGTGGCGGCTGACCGACGACGTCGCACTGCTCGAACTCGTCACCAGCGCCAACGTCGCCTGCGGGTTCCACGCGGGCGACCCGCCCACCATGCTGCGGGTGTGCACCGCGGCCGCCCGTCGCGGCGTGGCGGTGGGCGCCCAGGTGTCCTACCGGGACCTGGCCGGCTTCGGGCGCCGCCCGATGGTCGTGCCGGCCGGGGAGTTGCGCGCGGAGATCGTCTACCAGCTCGGCGCCCTGCAGGCCTGCGCCGTGGCCGCCGGGACGCGCGTGCGCTACGTCAAACCGCACGGTGCGCTGTACCACGCCGCCGCCGACGACCCGGACCAGGCGGCCGCGGTCGCCACCGCGGTGGCCGGCGTCGACCCGTCCCTGGCGGTCCTCGGGCTGCCGGACTGCGCCTTGTCGGCGGCGGCGGCGAGCACCGGCCTGCGATTCGTCGCGGAGGGCTTCGCCGACCGCGCCTACCTGCCCACCGGGGGTCTGGTTCCGCGCACCCGGCCGGGCGCCGTGCACGCCGACCCGCACACCGCCATCGCCCAGGCGCTCTCGCTGGCGCGCGACGGCACCGTGACCGCGATCGACGGCACCGTGCTGCACCTGGCGGTCGACTCGGTGTGCGTCCACGGCGACCACCCCGCCGCGGTGACGCTGGCAACCGGCATCCGCGGGGCGCTCACCGGCGCCGGCGTCGAGCTCGCTCCCTTCGCGTGAACGCGTCACGACCCGGCCGCGACCCGCTGCCGGAGCCCGCGCCGGTCCCGGGGATGAGGCTGCTGCCCTACGGCGACCGGGCCGTGCTGCTCGAGCTCGACGACCCACTCTCCGTCGCGCCCGCGCTGCGCGGGGCCCCGGGAGTGGTGGAGGTGGTGCCGGGCGCGCGCACGGTGCTGGTGCGCTTCGACCCGGCGTCGACCACACCGGACGCCCTGGCGGCCGCCGCGCGCGGCACATCGCGTCGGCGGGTCCGTGGCGGAGCGCTCGTCGAGATACCGATCCGCTACGACGGGGCGGACCTCGACGCGGTCGCGGCCGAGTCCGGGCTGGACCGTGCGGAGGTGGTCGCGCGGCACTGCGGCGGCGAGTACCGGGTCGCGTTCTGCGGCTTCTCCCCCGGCTTCGCGTACCTCACCGGGCTCGACCCCGCCCTGCAACTGCCGCGGCTCGCCGAGCCGCGCACCCGCGTCCCCGCCGGCGCGGTCGGCGTCGCGGGCGAGTTCACCGGCATCTACCCCCGCCCCTCGCCCGGCGGCTGGCGACTGCTCGGCCACACGGACGCCCCCCTGTGGCGGGCGGAGCGCGACCCGCCCGCGTTGCTTGTGCCGGG
>SCQZ01000081.1 GCA_004299665.1 Jatrophihabitans sp. | reverse complement strand
GGCGACGCGATCCGGCGGGAGTGGGCCTGGCGGGTCAAGCGCGGGGAGTCGCTGGCGAACCTGCAGGCGTTCCGGGACTTCGCGCAGGCCGAGCCCCGCTGACTGGCACACTCGCACCGTGGCGACCCTGATCCTGCTGCGGCACGGCGAGAGCACGTGGAACCGCGAGAACCTGTTCACCGGGTGGGTGGACGTGGACCTCACCGGCACCGGGGAGGAGCAGGCGCGTCGCGGCGGGGAGCTGCTGCGCGAGCACGGCCTGGTCCCGGACGTCGTGCACACCTCGCTGCTGCGCCGGGCGATCCGCACGTCGGACCTCGCGCTCGATGCCGCCGACCGGCACTGGCTGCCGGTGCGCCGCTCCTGGCGGCTCAACGAGCGGCACTACGGCGCGCTGCAGGGCAAGGACAAGGCGCAGGTGCGCGAGCGGTTCGGCGAGGAGCAGTTCATGCTGTGGCGCCGCTCCTACGACGTGCCGCCGCCGCCACTGCCCGACGACGACCGGTACAGCCAGGCCCACGACCCGCGCTACCGGGACCTGCTCGACTGCCTGCCCCGCACCGAGTGCCTCGCGGACGTCGTCGCCCGGCTGTTGCCGTACTGGTACGACGCCCTCGTGCCCGATCTGCGCCACGGCACCGTGCTGGTCGCGGCGCACGGCAACTCGCTGCGCGCGATGATCAAGCATCTGGACGGCATGTCGGACGAGGCGGTGGTCGCGCTGAACGTCCCCACCGGCATCCCGCTGCGCTACGACCTCGACGAGGCCACGATGCGCCCGGTCCGTCCGGGCGAGTACCTCGACCCGGAGGCGGCCGCGGCGGCGATCAGCGTCGTCGCGAACCAGGGCAGGGCCTGAGCGGCGCGGGTCCGTACGATCGAGCCCGTGTGGGGCTTCGCCATCGCAGTGGGCATCGTCTGCCTGGGGACAGGCACCTTCCTCGGTACCCGCCTGGTCGAGTCGCGGGCCCGGCGGCAGGCGGCCAAGGCGCCGCCGCCGCCGGAGCGCCCGCTGGTCTCGCAACTGCCCGCGCTCGCCTCGCAGGTGATCGAGGCCAGTGACACCGGCGTCATCGTCGTGGACGGCGACGGCGCCGTGGTGCTGATCAACCCCGCCGCGCGCGAGATGGACGTCGTCGCCGTCGACCAGCTCGCCTTCCAGCCGCTGCGCGACATCGTGGACCGCGCGCGGGCCGCCGGCGGCGGCGTGGCGGAGGCCGTCGACCTGCCGATGAGCCGGCTGGGGCGCGAGCCGATCGCCCTCGCGGTGAGCGCGGTGCCGTTCACGGACGGCGAGACGATCGGCGCACTGGCCCTGCTGCTCGACGACCTCACAGAGCAGCGCCGCCTCGAGGCCGTGCGCCGGGACTTCGTCGCGAACGTCTCGCACGAGCTGAAGACGCCGGTCGGGGCGCTGACCCTGCTGGCCGAGGCCGTCGGCGACGCCGTCGGCGATCCCGCCGCCGTCGCCCGGTTCTCCGAACGGATCCGCCACGAGACCCGGCGCCTGCACCACCTGGTGCGCGACCTCACCGAACTCTCGCTGATCCAAGGTGGCGAGCCGCTGCCCGGGGAACACCTGGTCGACATCGGGGGCGTCGTGCGCGACGCGGTCGACCGTGCCCGGGTCGCGGCGGACGCCGCCGGGATCGCACTGGAGGTCACGCCGGAGGTCGGGCTGATGGTGCGCGGCGACCACCAGCAGCTGACGACCGCCGTCGCGAACCTGGTCGACAATGCGATCGCCTACAGCGACCGGGGTGACCGCGTGAGCGTCGCCGCGGTGGCCGGCAGCGACCATCAGGCGCGCCCGACCGTCGACATCGCCGTGGCCGACTCGGGCATCGGCATCGCCGCCGTCGACCAGGCGCGGGTGTTCGAGCGGTTCTATCGGGTCGACCCGGCGCGCTCGCGCGCCACCGGCGGCACCGGGCTGGGGTTGGCGATCGTGAAGAACATCGTCACCAACCATCTCGGCCGGGTCAGCGTGAGCAGCGTCGAGGGGGAGGGCTCGACGTTCACCATCCACCTGCCGCGCGACGTGCGCGACCAGCAGTGACCCGCGCGTGACGCGCATCCTGCTCGTCGAGGACGAACCCTCGTTCGCCGAGACCCTGGCCTTCCAGCTGCGCCGCGACGGCTTCGAGGTGGACCTCGCCGCGTCCGGCCCGGACGGCCTGGCGCTGTTCGACCGGGACGGCGCCGACCTGGTGCTGCTCGACCTGATGCTGCCGGGCATGTCCGGGACCGAGGTGTGCCGCCGGCTGCGCGCCCGGGGCGCCGTGCCGATCATCATGGTCACGGCGCGGGACGCGGAGGTCGACAAGATCGTCCATCTGGAGCTGGGGGCGGACGACTACGTCACCAAACCGTTCTCGGCGCGGGAGCTGATCGCCCGGATCCGCGCGGTGCTGCGCCGCGGCGAGCCGGGCGGGCCGGACGTGGCCGGCGACGTGGTGGAGGCCGGACCGGTCCGCATGGACGTCGAGCGGCACCGGGTGACGGTCGGCGGTGCCGCCGTCACCCTGCCGCTCAAGGAGTTCGAGCTGCTGGAGGTGCTGCTGCGCAACGCCGGCCGGGTCCTGACCCGCGGGCAGCTCATCGACCGGGTGTGGGGGCCGGGGTACGTCGGCGACACCAGGACGCTGGACGTGCACGTCAAGCGGCTGCGCGCCAAGATCGAGCCGGAGCCGGCCCGGCCGCGCCACGTGGTCACGGTGCGCGGGCTCGGCTACAAGTTCGAGGCCTGAGCGGCAGCGGTCGCGGGATGGACCGCGACGAGCCCGAGTTCCAGGCGTTTGGCGCAGATCACGGCGAGCGCGTCGTAGGCACCCTGCCCGATCAGGGCGACCAGTTCCGGCGCGTAGGAGCGGTACATCGGCTCGCCGCCGACGTGGGCCTCCGGCGAGGACGTGCAGAACCAGTCGAGGTCGTGACCGCCCTCGCCCCAGCCGCGCCGGTCGAACTCCGCGACCGTCGACAGCAGGATCCGGGTGCCGTCCGGGCGGTCCACCCACTCCTGCTCGCGGCGCACCGGCAGTTGCCAGCACACCTCCGGCTTGGTCTGCAGGGGGTTGACGCCCTGCCGCAGCGCGAGCGCGTGCAGCGCGCAACCGATGCCGCCGGCGAACCCCTCGCGGTTGGCGAAGATGCAGGCGCCGTCGACGACGCGCGTCTTCCACTTCGCCTCGCCGTCGAGTTCGTCGCGCACGAAGACGTCCGGGTGGCGGCTCCCGGGGCGCTTCGCGGCGCCGGCGTACTGCCAGATGTCCGCGGTCAACTGCCCGGCGTAGCGGCGCACCCGCCGCTCGTCGGCCCGGTCGGACAGGTAGGCGCCGTGGTTGCAGCAACCGGTGTCCGCGTGCCCGGCCACCGTGCCGTGACAGCCGCGCCCGAAGATGCAGGTCCAGCGCGAGCACAGCCAGGTGAGGTCGGCACGGATCCGGTGGGATTCGTCGGACGGGTCGGCGAACTCCACCCACTCACGGGGGAAGTCGAGGCCGACTTCGGGGACGGGGGACGGCACGACGGTCAGGGTAACCTCGGCACATGCGGGCTGACGGCAGCCGGGCGGTGCGGGCCGCGCAGGCCAAGGTCGGGCTCTCGACCGCCTCGGTCTATCCGGAGGGGACCGCAGCCGCGTTCGAGGTCGCCGCGAAGCTCGGCTACGACGGCGTCGAGGTGATGGTGTGGACCGACCCGGTCAGCCAGGACCCGCACGCGCTGCTGCGGCTCTCGCAGCACTACCAGGTCGCGATCCTGGCCGTCCACGCGCCGTGCCTGATGATCACCCAGCGGGTGTGGACGACCGACCCGTGGGTGAAGCTGCAGAAGGCGCAGTTCGCCGCCGAGCTGCTGGGCGCGCAGACCGTCGTCGTGCACCCGCCGTTCCGGTGGCAGCGCGACTACGCGCGGGGCTTTCGCAAGGGCATCGCGCAGATGGCGAACGAGACGGACGTGCGCTTCGCCGTCGAGAACATGTTCCCGCTGCGGGTGCGGGGCCGGGAGGTCTCGGCGTACCAGCCGACCTGGGACGTGGCCGCGGACGGCGGCGACCACCGGCCCCCGTACCGCGATTACACGCTGGACCTGTCCCACGCGGCGGTGTCGCACTCGGACGCGATGGCAATGCTCGAGACGATGGGCGAGCGCCTCTCGCACCTGCACGTCGCGGACGGCTCGGGCCTGACCCGCGACGAGCACCTGATCCCCGGTCGCGGCGGGCAGCCCTGCGCCCAGGTGCTGGAGGCGCTCGGCGCCCGGGGCTACCGCGGTCACGTCGTCGTCGAGGTGAACACGCGCCGCGCCCTGGACCGCGCCGAGCGCGAGGCGGACCTGGCCGAGGCGCTGGCCTTCTGCCGGCTGCACCTGGTCGCCCCGGCGCCCGCGCCGCGCGGCTAACCTGACGACGTGCTCCGAACCGCGATCCTCGCCGCCGCGCGCAGCCCCCGCGTCGAGCGGCTGGTCACGCACGCCCCGGTGTCGCGCTCGGTGGTGCGGCGCTTCGTCGGCGGCCCGGACGTCGCATCGGCGGTCGCGGCCGCGCGGGACCTGGTCGGTGCGGGCCTGACGGTCACCCTCGACCACCTCGGCGAGGACACCACGGACCGGGAGCACGCCGCCGCGGTCGCGGGCGCCTACGTCGCGCTGCTCGCGGCGCTGCGCGATGCCGGACTGATCGAGCGGCGCGGGCCGCTCACCTCCACGGTCGACGTCAGCGTGAAGCTCTCCGCGATCGGACAGACGCTGCCCGGTGACGGCGAGAAGATCGCGCTGGACAACGCGCGCACGATCTGCGAGGCCGCCGCGGACGCGGGGGCGACGGTGAGCCTGGACATGGAGGACCACACCACCACCGACTCGACCCTGGGCATCCTCGCCGACCTGCGCGCGGACCACCCCGGCACGGCGGCGGTCCTGCAGGCCTACCTGCGGCGCACCGAGGGCGACTGCCGGGACCTGGCCGGTCCCGGCAGCCGGGTCCGGCTGTGCAAGGGCGCCTACCGGGAGCCGGCCTCGGTGGCGTACCAGGACCGGACCGAGATCGACCTGTCGTACGTGCGCTGCATGAACGTCCTGCTGTCCGGGCACGGTTACCCGATGCTCGCCACGCACGACCCGCGGATGATCGCCATCGGCCAGCAGCGGGCGCGGTTCCACGGCACGGCGGCCTTCGAGTTCCAGATGCTGTTCGGCATCCGCCCGGACGAGCAGCGCCGGCTGGCCGCCGCCGGGCACACGGTGCGCGTCTACGTCCCGTACGGCGGTCAGTGGTACGGCTACCTGATGCGCCGGCTGGCCGAGCGCCCCGCCAACCTGACGTTCTTCCTGCGAGCCCTGGGGTCCACGCGATGACCACCTCCTCCACCGGGCCGGCCCCCGCCGGGCGGACCGTCGCGCTGCTCGGCGGCGGCAAGATCGGCGAGGCGCTGCTGTCCGGGTTGCTGCGCGGCGCGCGGGCACCGGGCGAGGTCGTGGTGAGCGAGAAGCACGCCGAGCGCGCGGGCTACCTCGCCACCACCTACGGCGTGCGGACCCTGACCCCCGCGCAGGCCGCCGCGGCGGCGCGCACGCTCCTGGTGGCGGTCAAGCCGCAGGACATCGACGCGCTGCTGGCCGAACTGGCCCCGGCGGTCACGCCGGAGCACCTGGTCGTGTCGGTCGCGGCCGGGGTCACCACGGGGCGCATCGAACGTGCCCTGCCGGCCGGGGTGCCGGTCGTGCGGTGCATGCCCAACACCCCGGCGCTGGTGGACCAGGCGATGACGGCCGTCGCCCCCGGTTCCCACGCCGACGCGGCCCACCTGGCCACCGCCGAGGAGTTGCTCGGTGCCGTGGGGCGCGTCGTGCAGGTGCCCGAGTCCCAGCTGGACGCGGTGACGGCGCTGTCGGGCTCGGGCCCGGCCTACTTCTTCTTCCTCGTCGAGGCGATGATCGACGCCGGCATCCTGCTCGGACTGCCGCGCGCGCTGGCGGCCGAGCTCATCGTGCAGACGGCGATCGGCTCGGCGACCATGCTGCGCGACTCGGGGCAGCACCCGGTCCAGCTGCGCGAGGCGGTGACCAGCCCCGGGGGGACCACGATCGCGGCCATCCGCGAGCTCGAGATCCACGGGGTACGGGCCGCCCTGCTGGCCGCGATCGAGGCGGCGGCCAAGCGCAGCCGAGAACTCGGGGCCGGGTAGGGAGCCGGATGGGTAACGAAGTGGGGAACAGGTATCGCTTCTGCCCCACCTGTAACGCTAGTCTCTTCTCAGCACGTGCGTGTCCCGCCGCCGGAGGGGAAGCCGGCGCACAGACACGTGCCGAAGGTATCGGTGACGTATGAGCACGTCCGGATCAGGGCAGCACGGCCAGACCGGCCAGACCAGGCCGGCTCCCGCGCCCCCCGCTGACGCCGGCCTGGGCGAAGTCAGGTTCCTGACCGTCGCCGAGGTGGCCGCGCTGATGCGCGTCTCGAAGATGACCGTGTACCGCCTGGTCCACGGCGGCGACCTGCCCGCGGTCCGGGTGGGGCGCTCGTTCCGGGTACCGGAGCAGGCGGTGCACCACTACCTGCGGGCCTCCTTCATCGAGGCCGGCTGAGGGGTAGCCCCCGCGAACGGGTAGCCTGAGCCACTCAGGCCTGCTCCCGATCGAAGGTTTCTCCCCATGGGTTCTGTCATCAAGAAGCGGCGCAAGCGGATGGCGAAGAAGAAGCACCGCAAGCTGCTGAAGAAGACGCGCGTCCAGCGCCGCAACAAGAAGTAACCGGACCCGAAGCAGGCGGCCCGTGGCGCACGTCGTTCTGGTGACGGGCGTCAGCCGGTACCTCGGCGGCCGGCTCGCCCAGCAACTCACCGAGGATCCCACCGTCGAGCGGATCATCGGCGTGGATCTCGTGCCCCCCGACGCGGCCGGCGCCGCGCGACTGGGCCGCACCGAGTTCGTCCGCGCCGACATCCGCAACCCGCTGATCGCGAAGGTGTTCACCCAGGCCGGGGTGCAGACCGTCGTCCACGCGGCCGAGGGGGCGGACAACCTCACCGGGACGATGCAACTGCTGTCGGCCTGCCAGCGCTCGGACGCCGTCGAACGGGTCGTCGTGCGCTCCACCACCGCCGTGTACGGCTCCGGCCCGGGCGATCCGGCCGTCTTCACCGAGCAGATGCCGGCGCGCGCGGGCGCGACCTCGCGGTTCACGCGGGACGCCGTGGAGATCGAGAACCACGTGCGCGGCTTCGGGCGACGGCGCCCCGACGTCGCGGTGAGCATCCTGCGGTTGGCCAACCTGATCGGCCCGTCGATCGACACGGCGCTGACGCGGTTCCTGTCCATGCCGGTCGTCCCGACCTCGCTCGGGTTCGACCCGCGCCTGCAACTGCTGCACGAGAGCGACGCGGTGGAGGTGCTGCGCCGCGCCACCGTGGAGCACCACCCGGGGCTGTTCAACGTCGCCGCGGACGGCGCCCTGAGCCTGACCCAGGCGATCCGCCGGGCGGGGCGGCTGCGGCTGCCCGTCCCGGCCCGGGCCCTCGCGCTGGTGGGCGAACTGGTGCGCAACGTCGGCGTCGGGCAGTTCTCCGCCGAGCAGTCCAGCTTCTTGAACTTCGGCCGCGTGGTGGACACCACCCGGCTGCGCACCGGGTTCGGCTACCAGCCGCGCTACAGCAGCGCCGAGGCGCTGCGCTCCTACCTGCAGGACCGCCCGCCCGCCCCGCGCCCGGTCGCCGGCCTGCTGCGGTCGCTGGAGCGGGCGCTGTGACGCACTCCTCCGACGGCATCGCCCGGGTGATCCGGCT
>SCQZ01000080.1 GCA_004299665.1 Jatrophihabitans sp. | reverse complement strand
GCAGCCGCACGGTGCTGCTGCGCACCCCGCACGCCGAGGTGCCGACCGCACTCGGCGACCTCGACCCGTGGGGCCGCCCGCGGGTGGCGGGCTTCGGCGCCGCGCCGTTCCCGGTGCTCGACACGCCCGGGCACCCTTCACCGTGAGTTCCGGCCCGGTCGCGCTCTGGGTTAGCGTTGCACCTCATGCCCGTCGACGCGCGATTCTCCGGCCGTGTGTACCCGCCCACTGCGCCGTACGAGGTGGGGCGCGAGAAGATCAGGGAGTTCGCCGAGGCGATCGGTGACCCCCACCCCGCCTACCGCGACGCCGCCGCGGCCCGCGCGCTCGGGCACCCTGACGTCATCGCCCCGCCGACCTTCGCGATCGTGCTGACGCTGCACGCCGGGCACCAGGTGATCATGGATCCGGACCTCGGGATCGACTACTCGCGTGTCGTCCACGGCGAGCAGCGCTTCGAGCACCGCCGGCCGATCACGGCGGGCGACCGGCTGCAGGTCGTCGTCACGGTGGAGAGCATCCGGGCCGCGGCCGGCAACGACATCGTCACCACCCGGGCGGACGTCACCACCACCGACGGCGAACTCGTCTCGACCGCCCGCTCGACGATCGTGGCGCGGGGGACCGCGGCATGAACGTCGGCGACCTGCTCCCCGCCCGGGACTTCCCCGTCACGCGCGACGACCTCGTCCGCTACGCGGGGGCCTCGGGGGACTTCAACCCGATCCACTGGAACGAGCGGTTCGCGACCTCGGTGGGGCTGCCAGACGTCATCGCGCACGGCATGTTCACGATGGCCGCCGCCGTGCGGGTGGTGACCGACTGGGCCGGTGACCCGGGCGCGGTCACCGAGTACGGGGTGCGCTTCACCCGTCCCGTCGTGGTACCGGATCCGCAGGGCACGGTGCTGCACGTCGAGGGCCGGGTGCGCGAAGTGCGCGACGACGGCACCGCCGAGATCGAACTCACCGCGACCGTCAACGGCGACACGGTGCTGGCCAGGGCGCGCGCGGTGGTGCGAACGGCTGCCTGCCGGTGAGGATCGAACGGACGATGCGGCACGAGGTCCCGGCCGCGCGGGTCTACGAGATGGCCGCCACGAAGGAGTTCCAGGAGCAGAAGTGCCGTGACGCCGGCGCCACCTGCTTCGTCGTGACCGTCACCGAGCGTGACGCGGGTGCGACCGTCGTCACGCGGCGCACGCTGCCGACCGCCGGCTTCCCGGCGCTGCTGCACCGGTTCGTGCCCACAGGCGTGACCTCGACCGAGACGATCACCTGGGCCGCGGCCGGGCCGGGCGGCGCGCGCATCGCCGACCTGGCCGTCGCCTTCCACGGGCTGCCGGCCGCCCTGCACGGCCAGATCCGGCTCCTGCCGGACGGCCGTGACCGCGCCACGATCGTCGTCGACGCCGAGTTCCGGGCGCACGTGCCGGTGATCGGGCGCAAGGTGGAGGGTTTCGCGGCGCCGATCATCCTCGGGGTCATCGATGCCGAGGAGCGGACAGGGCGGGCATGGGCGGCGGCCGGCGGCTGGTAGCAGCCGCACCGCGCCGCGCCGCCGCGGCCGCGGCGGCGCTCCTGCTGGCCGCCTGCACCGCGACGGTTCCCGGTACCGGGCGCCGCCTCGGCACCGCGATCGGACCGCCCCCGCCGGCGTCCACCTCGCAACCGGTCCCGGCCGCCGACTGCCCGGACCGGTACGTGCCGCCCGACCCCCGTCGGCCGCGCGTGCGGCTGGCCTTCGACCTCGCGTCCGACCTCGCCACGGTGCGCGGGACCGAGCACATCGAGTTCACGCCGGACCTGCCGATCGGCGAGTTGGTGTTCCGGCTCACCGCCAACACGGCCCCGACCGTCGCCACGGGGAACCGGATCGTCGTGACCGCCGCAACGGCCCACCCCGGCGGTGGCACCTACACCTTCAGCGCCGCGGGGGCGGACCCGTCGACCCAGGGCGGGTTGTTGCGCATCCCGTTCGCGTCGCAGATCCCGGCCGGCACCACCGTCACGGCGGATCTGGCCTTCACGCTCACCCTCGGGGACGGGTCCTTCGACCGGTTCGGCCGCGCCGACGCCGCCGGCGGGCGGTACGCCTGGTTCGGCTCCGCGCAGCCGCTGCTTTCGTGGGAGCGGGGCTACGGATGGCATGCCGAGGACATGCTGCAGTTCACCGCCGAGAGCGCCACGAGCGAGGCGATGGACACCGAGCTGACGGTGAGCGCCCCCGCCGCGGACACCGTGCTCATGTCCGGCGACCCGGGCCCCGGTGCCGCGCACGGCGCCACCCGCACCTGGCACTCCGCCGTCGCCGCCGTGCGGGACGTGAGCGTGGCCGTGGGTCCGTTCGTCGTGCGGGACGCCTCCGTCGGGGGCGTGGCACTGCGCGTCGGGGCGCCCGATGCCGCGGGCGCCGACCGCCTGCTGCCCGAGTTCGAGCGCGCGATCACGCAGTTGTCCCGGCAGTTCGGGCCGTTCCCGTTCCCGTCGCTGTCCGTCGCCCGGCTGCCCGCGTCCGGCGGCGGCATCGAGTACCCGTCCTCGATCCTGATGCTCGACGGTTCGCGCAGGGTCGCGGTGCACGAGACGGCGCACCAGTGGTTCTACGCGATGGTCGGCGACTCACAGGCACTGCACCCGTGGCTGGACGAGGCTTTCGCCAGCTACGCCGAGCACCTCGTCGACGGGACCTCGGAACCCGCCTCGGCACTACAGTCCCAGGGCCGGGTCGACAGCTCGACCGAGTCGTACGGCCCGGACGTGAACCGCTACTACTTCGTGACCTACGACAAGGGCGCGGCCGCCATCGAGGCCGCCCGGCGGGCGGCCGGCCCCGGGGCGTTCGACGCCGCGCTGCGCTGTTACGTGAACGCGAACGCCTGGCAGATCGCGAACCCCCCGGACCTGGCCCGGGCGCTGGCGCACCTGCCCGCCGCCGTGCGGATGCTCCAGGACGCCGGCGCCCTCGGCTGATCGCGGCACGGGCCGCGGCGTCGTCAGCCCTCGGCGACGAGCTTGGCGATCCGTCCGACACCCTCGGCCAGGTCGTCGTCCCCGAGCGCGTACGACATGCGCAGGTAGCCGGGCGTACCGAACGCCTCGCCCGGCACGACGGCGACCTCGACCTCGTCGAGGATGATCCCGGCGAGTTCGGCGGACGATTGCGCGACCTTCCCGCGCAACGGCGTGCCGAGCAGCCCCTTCACCGACGGGTAGGCGTAGAACGCGCCCAGCGGCTCCGGGCACAGCACCCCGGGGATGTCCGAGAGCATCGAGACGATCGTCGCGCGGCGGCGGTCGAAGGCGGCGCGCATCCGCGCCACCGCCGAGAGGTCGCCGGAGACGGCGGCGACGGCTGCCCGCTGGGCCACGTTGTTGACGTTCGAGGTCGCGTGCGACTGCAGGTTCGTGGCCGCCTTGATCACATCGGCCGGACCGATCATCCAGCCCACGCGCCAGCCGGTCATGGCGTAGGTCTTGGCGACGCCGTTCAGGACGACGACCTTCTCGCCGGCGCTGTGGGCGATGGAGACGTTCTCGGCACCGCCGTAGACCAGGTGCTCGTAGATCTCGTCGGTGACGACCCACAGGTCGTGCTCGGCGGCCCAGCGGCCGATCGCCTCGACCTCGGCGGGGGGGTACACGGCCCCGGTGGGGTTGGACGGCGAGACGAACAGCAACACCTTGGTGCGTGCCGTCCGGGCGGCCGCGAGTTGGTCGACGCTCGCCAGGTAGCCGGTGGTCTCGTCGGTGACCACCTCGACGGGGACGCCTCCGGCCAGCTTGATGGCCTCCGGGTACGTGGTCCAGTACGGCGCGATGAGCAGCACCTCGTCGCCGGGGTCGAGCAGCGCGGCGAACGCGTTGTAGACGGCCTGCTTGCCGCCGTTGGTGACCAGCACCTGGGACGCGGCGACCTCGAATCCGGTGTCGCGGCGGGTCTTGACCGCGACCGCCTCCCGCAGTTCGGGGAGCCCGGCCACGGGTGTGTAACGGTGGTTGCGCGGGTCACGGCACGCAGCGACGGCGGCCTCGACGATGTAGTCGGGCGTCGGGAAGTCCGGCTCGCCGGCGCCGAAGCCGATGACCGGACGCCCGGCCGCCTTGAGCGCCTTTGCCTTCGCATCCACGGCCAGGGTGGCCGATTCGGCGATAGCGGCGATGCGGTCCGAGATGCGCGCTCCCATGGGTCCTATCGTTGCAGATCGCCCGCAACCGGTTACCCCTCGCCGGGCGTCGGCGGCGGGCCCAGCAGTTCGATCCCGTGCAGGGCGGCGGCATGACCGAGCGCCGCCGGGTCGACAGGTCCCGGATCGGGCAGCCGCCGCTCGGTCGCCACGGACCCGACTGCCGCGGCGAAGTCCTCGAACCCCGAGGGCGTGGTCAGCTGCAGGCAGCGCAGCGGCTCGGCCGGACCGACGAGGAAGGTGTGCGCCTCGCCGTGGGTGGACTTTCGCACTTTGTTGGCGGGGCGGGCAGGCGTGAATGCGGTGTGACGTTTGTGCGGGTTGTGTGTCAGCCGACGAGTTGGGCGAGTAGTTGGATGGCTTCGGCGAGTGCGGT
>SCQZ01000079.1 GCA_004299665.1 Jatrophihabitans sp. | reverse complement strand
GCCGTAGGAACGCATCCCGGGCCGGGACGGGCGCGCTGTGATGGGGTCGTGACGGATGTCTGGCTGGTGCTGCTCACGATCGCGGTGTTCGCGCTCGCCGGGCTCGTGGTGAGGGCGCTGGAGCGGTTGTGAGCGCGCAGAACCTGGTGGGACTGGTTCTCGCCGTCGCGCTGGCGGTGTTCCTGGTGGTCGCGCTGCTGTTCCCGGAGCGCTTCTAGGTGGACGCGTTGCTGTTCGCGGCGTCCCTGATTGCGGCGTTGGCGCTGTCGTACCGGCCGGTCGGGGACTACATCCACCGTCAGGTGAGCGGTGAGCGCGACCTGCGCGCCGAACGATGGGTGTACCGCCTGATCGGGGTGGATCCCCGGGCCGAGCAGCAGTGGGGCACCTACGCGCGCAGCCTGCTTGCCTTCTCGTGCGTGTCGGTGCTGGTCCTGTACGGGCTGCAGCGTGCCCAGGCGCGGTTGCCGTTGAGCGTGGGCCACCCTGGTGTCCCGCCCCTGCTCGCCTGGAACACCGCGGCGAGCTTCGTCACGAACACGAACTGGCAAAACTACTCCGGCGAGGCCACGATGGGCCACCTGGTCCAGATGGCCGGGCTGGCGGTGCAGAACTTCGTGTCCGCGGCGGTCGGTATCGCGGTCGCGGTGGCGCTGGTGCGCGGCTTCGCGCGGCGGCGCACCGACCGGCTCGGCAACTTCTGGGTCGATCTGGTTCGCCTGTGCGTGCGCGTCCTGCTGCCGATCAGCGTCCTTGCCGCGATCGTCCTGATCGCCGGCGGGGTGATCCAGAACCTGTCCTCCGGCCACCTGGTGACGACCCTCGCGGGGGCAGCGCAGCACCTGCCCGGCGGGCCGGTGGCCAGCCAGGAGGCAATCAAGGAACTCGGGACGAACGGCGGCGGGTTCTTCAACGCCAACAGCGCGCACCCCTTCGAGAACCCGACTGCTTGGACGAACTGGCTCGAGATCTACCTGATCTTGCTGATCGGGGTGTCGCTGCCGCGTACCTTCGGCCGGTTCGTGGGTGACAACAGGCAGGGCTACGCGATTGTGGCGGTGATGGGCGTGCTCGCCGTCGCCGCCACCGCGCTGCTCGTGAGCGCGCAGGTCGCGCACCACGGGACCGTGCCCACGGCGGTCGGCCGCAGCGCCGAGGGCGTAGAGGTGCGCTTCGGCGTGTCCGACTCCGCCGTGTTCGCCGGCGCGACGACGCTGACCTCGACCGGGGCCGTGGACTCGATGCACGACTCCTACACCGCGCTCGGCGGCGGCATGGCGATGGTGGACATGATGCTCGGCGAGGTGGCTCCGGGCGGCACCGGCTCCGGTCTGTACGGCATGCTGATCCTGGCCGTGATCACCGTCTTCGTGGCCGGGCTGATGGTGGGACGAACACCGGAGTATCTCGGCAAGAAACTCGGCGGGCGTGAGATCAAGCTGGCCGGCCTGTACCTGCTCACGACGCCGATGCTGGTCCTCGGCGCGGCCGCGATCGCGATGGCCGACCGCGGTGCTCGTGCGGGAATGCTCAATGCCGGCCCGCACGGCTTCTCCGAGGTGCTCTACGCCTTCACCTCCGCCGCCAACAACAACGGGTCGGCCTTCGCCGGGCTGTCCGCGAACACGTCGTTCTACAACGTCGCGCTCGGGCTGGTGATGCTGCTCGGCCGGTTCCTGCCCATCGTCTTCGTGCTGGCCCTGGCCGGATCGCTGGCGCGACAGCGAGCGGTCGCGGCGACCGCCGGAACGTTGCCGACGCACCGTCCGCTGTTCGTCGGCATGGTCGTCGGCGTCGCCGTCATCGTCGTGGCGCTGACCTACCTACCCGCCCTGGCCCTCGGCCCGCTGGCCGACGGCCTGCACTGAGGAGGGCACTGCCCGGATGAGTACGCGCGTCCGCAGTGGGCTGCTCGACCCCGCGCTGCTCGTGCGGTCCCTGCCCGATGCCCTGCGCAAGCTGTCGCCCCGGATCCTGTGGCGCAATCCCGTCATGTTCCTGGTCGAGGTCGGATCCGCCTTCGCCACCGTGCTGGTGATAGGCCGGCCGTCGGTGTTCGGCTGGCTGGTCGTCGTCTGGCTGTGGCTGACGGTGTTGTTCGCGAACCTGGCGGAGGCGGTCGCCGAAGGGCGCGGCAAGGCGCAGGCGGACACGCTGCGCCGCGCGCGCCGCGACACGCGCGCGCGGGTGCTCCCGGACTGGAAGCCGGGCGACGCCGAGCCGGTCGAGCATCAGGTGCCCGCGGCGCAGTTGCGACCGGGCGACCTGGTCCTCGTCGAGGCGGGGGGTGTGATCCCGGGCGACGGTGACGTCGTCGAGGGCATCGCCAGCGTGGACGAGTCGGCGATCACCGGCGAGTCCGCGCCGGTGATCCGCGAGTCGGGCGGCGACCGCTGCGCCGTCACCGGCGGCACCACGGTGCTGTCCGACCGGATCGTCGTGCGCGTCACCCAACAGCCGGGGCAGAGCTTCCTGGACCGCATGATCGCGCTGGTGGAGGGCGCCAGCCGGCAGAAGACCCCGAACGAGATCGCGCTGAACATCCTGCTGGCCGCGCTGACCCTGATCTTCCTGCTCGCGGTCGTCACCCTGCAGCCGTTCGCGATCTTCGCCAAGCAGTACCAGGCCGCCGCCCCGGACACCCTCGCCCTGAACGGCGACGGGATCACCGGCATCGTGCTGGCGGCGCTGCTGGTGTGCCTGATCCCGACCACGATCGGCGCGCTGCTCTCGGCGATCGGTATCGCCGGCATGGACCGGCTCGTACAGCGCAACGTGCTCGCCATGAGCGGGCGGGCCGTCGAGGCCGCGGGCGATGTCGACACCCTGCTGCTGGACAAGACCGGCACGGTCACCCTGGGCAACCGGCAGGCGAGTGAGTTCCTG
>SCQZ01000078.1 GCA_004299665.1 Jatrophihabitans sp. | reverse complement strand
GATCGCGCGGTACCCCTCGATGCGCACCGTGCCCGCCCCGGCGAGCACGATGTCGGCGAGGTCGCGCAGCGCGGTGAAGACCCGGTTGTCGCCCGCGGTCTGCAGCCCCCGCGACTTGCCCTCGGCGGTGGCCGCGCCGTCGGCGCTCGCCACGAAGTTCATCCGGAGGCCGCCGCGGTCGATCCAGTCACGCGCGTAGTGCGCGCGGATGTCGACCTGGGCGGCACTGTCGGCGGGGGCGGGGAGCAGGGCGCGCATCGTCCATCTGTAGCAGACTCGGCGGTGGCAGTGCCGCACGCGCGGTGACCGGCGAGCACGGAGGTGCCGATGGGACGGAGGCAGATCCCCGTTCCGCAGGCCCTCGAACGCGCGCTGGACACCGCCCTGGACAAGGCGCTGGGTACCGAGCGGCCGCTGGTGCTCGCCTACCTGGAACGGCTGCGGGCCCGCCACCCGGGCGCCACCCCCGCCGAGATCGTCGTCCTGCTGGAGAAGCACTACCGGGCGGCGGTCGTCGCGATCGGCGCGGCCTCCGGGAGCGCGGCGGCGGTACCGGCGATCGGGACAGCCGCCACCGTTGCGACCGCGGGGGCGGAGATCGCCGCCTTCGTGTCGGCGACCGGCATGTACGTCCTCGCCCTGGCCGAACTGCATCGGATACCGGTCAGCGACCCGCAGATCCGCCGCGCCCTCGTGCTGGGGACCCTGGTCGGCGCGGCGGGCACCCCGGCGCTCGCCGACGTCGGGGCCGGCGGCGGGGCGTGGGCCCACGTGATCAACCGCCCCGACCGCGAGGGCGCCGTCGCCGCCCTGAACAACCGGCTCGGACGCCTGTTGCTGACGCGCTTCGGTACCCGGCAGGGGGCGCTGGCCGTGGGGCGGGCCCTCCCGATGGGCGTCGGCGCGGGTATCGGCGCGGTGGGCAACGCCGCGCTGGCACGGGGCGCCATCGCGGCGGCACGGCGCGCGTTCGGCGCGGCGCCGCGCTCGTTCGGGCCCCGCATCATCGATCTCGGCTGAAATCGCGCGGGATCCGGCCCTCGTCCGGCACGATGGTGCCGTGATCGCGGGACGACCGTGCGACCGGGCGACCGGAACCGGATGACACAGCGGGTGGGGCGGGCGACATGACGGCCGACGAACCGGACCTGCGGGACGTCGCTGCCGCCGCGACGCCGGCCGAGCACCACCTGCGTGCCGCACGCGGAGGCGGCGAATCGCTGTTCGAGGCGGCACCCGGTGGCCGGGACCGGGACAATCCGTTCGGCCAACCAGGACCGCCGCTGTCGCGCGCCGGGGCGTTCTACCGCGGCTTCTTCACGGCGATCGGGGTGCTGGTCGCGCTCGTCCTCGGCCTCGCGGTGCGGGAGGTCGCCTCGGTGCTGGTGCTGGTGCTGGTCGCCGTGTTCCTCGCCGTCGGGCTGAACCCGATCGTCGAGCTGCTGATCCGCAGGGGCGTGCGGCGCCATTGGGCGGTGCTGCTGGTGTCGCTGCTCGTGGTCGGCGTGATCGCGGTGGTCGCCACCGTGCTGGTGACGGTCATCCAGAACCAGATCAGCTCCTTCGTCGACGACCTGCCGCACCTGGTGGGCGACCTGCGGCGCAACCGCACCATCGACAGGCTCGACCAGCACTACCACTTCCTCAAGCAGCTCGAGGACGGCCTGTCCGACCCGAACCTGCTGCACCGCGTGTTCGGCGGCGCCTTCAACATCGGGCTCAGCGTGCTGGGGGCCCTGGTGAACACCGTCGTCATCGTCGTGATGACCGTGTACTTCCTCGCCGCGCTGCCCCAGGTGAAGCGGGCGGCGTACTCCCTGGCGCCCGCCTCGCGGCGCGGCCGGGTCGCCCAGCTCGGCGACGAGGTCCTGCGCCGGGTCGGCGGGTACGTCATCGGCGCGGTGCTGGTCGCGATGCTCGCGGGGACCGTCACCCTGGTCCTGATGTTCAGCGTCGGGCTGGGGGAGTACGCGGTCCCGCTGGCGCTGCTGGTGGCGCTGCTGGACCTGGTCCCGCTGGTCGGCTCGCTGCTGGGGGCCGCGACGGTGACGGTGGTGGGCTTCGCCACGTCGGTGCACGTCGGGATCATCGTCTTCGTCGTCTACCTGCTCTACGAGCCGACGGAGGGATACGTGATCTACCCGCGGGTGATGCGCTCGACGGTGGACGTCCCCGAGATCGTGACGATCGTCGCGGTGCTGCTCGGCGGCGCGCTCGCGGGCGTGGTGGGGGCGCTGCTCGCCCTGCCGACCGCCGCGGCGGTGCTGCTGCTCGTGCGGGAGGTGTGGGTCCGGCGCCAGGACATGGCGTAAGGCTCAGGCCGGGGGCGTGGGCCGGTGCCGGCCGCGCGTCACACCCGCACGATCGCCGCCGATCGCGCGGCCACGGTCACGCACGTCGGCGCGATCTCGACCCGGTCGGTGGCCAGCACGACCTCGCCCCCGCCGCCCGGGATCTCGCGCGGCCGCCCGGAGAGGTTGGCCAGGACCCGGAACCGCCCGCGCTGCACCGCCAGCCACCGCTCGTCCTCCGCGAACCGGACGCGGATCGCGCTCAGGTCGCCGTCGCGCAGGTCCGGTTCCGCGGTACGCAACGCGATCAGGGAGCGGTACAGCCGCAGCAGGTCGGCGTGCTGCGGCCGCGCCGGCTCGGTCCAGTCGAGCATGGCGCCGCGGTAGGCGGCGGGGTCCTGCGGGTCGATCATCGCGCGGACGTCCCACCCGTGTTCGGCGAACTCGGCGATGCGGCCCTTCCCGGTCGCCTCCGCCAGCCCGGGCTCGGGGTGCGAGGTGAAGAACGGCCAGCGGGTTCGCGCGCCCCACTCCTCGCCCATCCACAGCAGCGGCGTGAAGGGCGCCGTCAGCAGCAGCACCGCGCCGACGCGCAGCAGTTCCGGGGGGACCAGCTCGGTGAGCCGGTCCCCGACGGCCCGGTTGCCGACCTGGTCGTGGTTCTGCAGGCTGGCGACCAGGCGCCAGCCCGGGGTGTGCCGCAGGTCGAGCGGCCGGCCCCAGAGCCTGCCGCGGAACGTCGAGTACGTGCCGTCGTGCAGGAAGCCGCGGGTGAGCACCGTGGCCAGCACGGACAGCGGTCCGAAGTCGCAGTAGTACCCCTGCCGTTCCCCGGTGAGGGCGGCGTGCAGCGCGTGGTGCACGTCGTCGTCCCACTGGCCGTCCAGCCCGTACCCCGCCGGCCTCGCGGTGATCACCACCGGGTCGTTCAGGTCGGACTCGGCGACCAGCAGCAGCCGACGGCCGAGTTCCCGGCCGAGGACCGCGACCCGCTCCGACAGTTCCGCGAGCAGGTGCGTGGGGGAGGAGTCGGCGAGGGCGTGGATCGCATCCAGGCGCAGCCCGTCGACGTGGAAGTCGCGCAGCCACATGAGGGCGTTGTCGATCACGAACGCCCGGACCGCCGGCTCCTCGAGGTTGACCAGTTCGCCCCAGGTGTTGCGGCCGGGCTTGAGGTACGGCCCGAACCGCGGCAGGTAGTTCCCCGAGGGCCCGAGGTGGTTGTAGACGACGTCGAGCAGCACCGCCAGCCCGCGCGCGTGGCAGGCGTCGACGAAGCGCTTGAACCCGTCCGGGCCGCCGTACGGCTCGTGGACGGCGTACCAGCCCACCCCGTCGTACCCCCAGTTCCACCGGCCGTTGACGGCGTTCACCGGCATGACCTCGACGTGCGTGATGCCGAGGCCGACGAGGTGGTCCAGGTGCTGCACGGCGGAGTCGAAGCACGCGCCCGCGGTGAAGGTGCCGACGTGCAACTCGTAGATCACCGCCCCCTCGAGCGGGCGGCCCCGCCAGGCCGCGTCGCGCCAGCGGTGGGCGTCCTGGTCGTAGACCCGGCTGCTGCCGTGCACGCCGTACGGCTGCCAGCGCGAGGCGGGGTCGGGCAGCGGCTCGTCCGAATCGCCGAGCAGGAAGGCGTAGTCGGTCTCGGGCGCGAGTTGCGGGCCGTCCCACCAGCCCTCGCCCCCCGGCGCGAGATCGGTCGTGGACGCGGCGGTGGTGAGCCGGACGCGTGCGCTGTTCGGCGCCCACACGCGGATCGCCTGCATGGGACGACCCTGCCCTATCGCGCGCGCGGGCAAACCGGCCGCGTCACCGACCGTGGGCGAGCAGGGCCACAGGGTGCTCGCGCAGCAGGTCGGCCAGCGCGACCTCGCCGCGGAACGCCCGCCCGGAGATGACGTCGGTGGCCGGCGCCGGCAGCCGGACGGTGGTGTCCTGCCAGCCGCCGCCGCGCCGCAGCCCGACCGGGAGCCGGGTCGCCACGGTGATCGCCCCGCCACGGTCGAAGGCGACGCAGTGCGCGGCGGCCGGCCCGCTCGCCGGCACCGGCCGGTAGGTGGTGAACAGGTCGGGCCGGTCGCGCCGCAGCCGCAGCGCC
>SCQZ01000077.1 GCA_004299665.1 Jatrophihabitans sp. | reverse complement strand
GACCGGCCGCAGCGCCGCCACCCGGGCCAGCAGCTCCGGGGTCGGCGCGAGGTTGTGCCGCCAGCTACCGCCACCGCCGGGCCCCAGCCCCGCGCCGATGCCCGGCGCCCCGACCGTCACACTGCGGCGGGCCGGCCCGTCCTGGGGGCGGGCCGACCATGCGGACGCGGTGACGCCCGAGGCGGCCACGGCCGCCAGCGTCTCGACGCGGTCGGGGATCTCGTCGTCCGCCGGCTCGTCCAGACCGGCGAGCAGGGCCCGGTAGGCGGCGCTGGTGGCCGAGAGCTCCTCGTGGGTGCCCTGCTCGACGACCCGCCCCGCCTCGAGCACCACGATCCGGTCCGCGAGCCGCAGCGTGGACAGCCGGTGCGCGACCAGCACCGTGGTGCGCCCCGGCAGCACCTGCCGCAGCCCGTCGTGGATCTGCTCCTCGGTCCGCGCGTCGACGGCGCTGGTCGCGTCGTCCAGGACCAGCACGCGCGGATCGGACAGGATCGCCCGGGCCAGCGCGATGCGCTGGCGCTGCCCGCCGGACAGGCTCAGGCCGCGCTCGCCGACCAGCGTGTCGTAGCCGCGCGGCAGCGCGCGGATGAACCCGTCGGCGGCGGCCACGCGGGCGGCCGCCTCGATCTGGTCGTCGGTGGCGTCGGGGCGGCCGTAGGCGAGGTTGACCCGCACCGTGTCGGAGAACAGGAACGGCTCCTCGAACGCCACCCCGACCTGGCTGCGCAGCGATCGCAGCGTGACCGACCGCAGGTCGTGGCCGTCGACGCGCACGGCGCCGCGCTGCGGGTCGTGGAAGCGGGAGATCATGGAGGCGAGCGTCGACTTGCCGCTGCCGCTCGCGCCGATGATCGCGACCCGCTCACCCGGCTCGATCGTCAGGTCGAGTCCGGACAGCACCGGCGCGGTGGCGTCGAAGCCGAAGCCGACGTCCTCGAAGGTGACGCGCCCGGCCACCGCCGCCAGCTCGACGGCACCGGCCGCGTCGGCGATCGCCGGGACGGTGTCCAGGAGCTGGAAGATCCGCTCCACCCCGGCGCGGGCCTGCTGGCCGACGGTCAGCAGGCCCGCCAGTTGGCGGGCGGGCGCGGCGAACTGCGCGACGTAGGTGGAGAAGGCGAGGAACGTGCCGATCGAGATGCGGTGCTCCAGCGCCAGGTAGCCGCCGAGGGCCAGGATCGCGACCTGCGCCAGCGAGGGGATCGCCTCGAGCAGCGGCTGGTAGCGCGCCTGCAGCCGCACGACCCGCATGCGGGCGCCGAACAGCCGGCGGGCGCAGGCGGCGAGTCGCTGCACCTCGCGCCGTTCCTGGCCGAACCCCTTCACGATGCGCACGCCGGTGACGTCCTCGTCGACGATCTGCGCGACGTCGCCCTCGCGCTGCTGGGCGTCCCAGGAGGCCGGGAACACGCGGGTGCGCATCCGGTACGAGAGCGCGAACAGCACCGGGAGCACGGCGGTGCTGACCAGCGCCAGCAACGGCGACAGGAAGTACATGATGACCAGCGAACCGAGCGCCATCAGCAGGTTGCCGCTCATGATCGGCAGGAAGCTCAGCAGCCCCTGGACGAGGGCGGAGTCCGAGTTCGCGCGCGAGACCAACTGCCCGGTCGACATCCGGGACAGCGCCTCGAGGTCCATGGTCTGCAGGTGGTCGTGCATGGCGTTGCGGAGGTCGAACTGGACCGCCAGCGCAACGCGGCCGCCCCGGTAGCGGCGCAGGTAGGACAGCCCGAACGCCGCGACTGCGGTGCCGAGCAGCAGCGCCAGCCACGGCCACAGCGCCGAGCGGTGCCCGATGATCACCTCGTCGACGATCTGCCGCGCGATCAGCGGGACCACGGTCAGACAGGCGCTGCCGAGGACGGCGGCGGAGACCGCGATCACCGTGTCGCGCCGGTGCCGCAGCACCGTCACGGCGAGGCGGCGCACCCAGCCGGGTGGCGTCGTCATGACGCAGGCTCGCCGGCGGTGCCGTGCCGGGCGGCCGACATGGCGTCCAGCGCGGTGCCGAGCGTCGCGAGTGCGTCCAGCAGCGCTTCGCCGTCGGGTGCGTGGCGGGCGAGCGCGTCGATCCGCTCGACGATGGCGGTCTCGGCGGCGGCGAGCGCGCGCTCGCCGCCGGGGGTCAGGGCCAGCGCCACGGCGCGCTGGTCGCCGGCCACCGGCCCCCGGGTGAGCAGGCCGCGCCGGCACAGCGATTCGACGGTCGCGCTGATCGCCGGCTTGCCGACGGCGAGTCGGTCGGCGATGCGGCTGGCGCGTTCGTGCCCGGATGCCACCGCCGCCAGCACCCGGTACTGGGACAGGTTCAGGTCGCCGCAGGCGCGCTCCAGCAGGCGCGACGCCCGCGCCAGGGAGCGTGCCGCCCGGGCCAGCCGCGCGTCGTCCGCAGTCATCGCGCCCCACGGTAGCAACTGGTTCGGACTCTGAACTATGGCGTGGATGAGAACAGTGCCCCGGACCGATCGTGCTGGTATGCAACGCGTTGCATATAGGATCGGCGCCCGTGGCCCTCGAACACGCGATCCTGGTGTCGCTGTCCGAGCGCGCCAGCTCCGGCTACGACCTCGCCCGCCGCTTCGACCGCTCGATCGGGCAGTTCTGGTCGGCCACCCATCAGCAGATCTACCGCGTCCTGGCCCGGATGGAGTCCGACGGCTGGGTCCGCGTCCACGTCGTCGCGCAGGAGGGGCGCCCCGACAAGAAGGTGTACGAGGTGACCTCCGCCGGGCGGTCGGAGCTGGCCGCGTGGCTCGCCCGGCCCAGCGAGGTGGACATCGCCCGGTCCGAACTCGCGGTCAAGATCCGCGGCGCCGGCTACGGCGACGCCGCAGCGGTGGCCGCGGAGGTGCGGCGGCACCGCGCCGCGCACGCCGAGCGCCTCGACGTCTACCTCGCGAACGAGGAGCACGAGTTCGCCGACCCGCGCCGGCTGCGTGGCCGCCGGCTGCACCAGTGGCTGGTGCTGCGCGGCGGCATCGCCCTCGAACGCACCCTCGTGGACTGGTACGACGACGTGCTGGCCGCACTGGCCCCGCCCCGCCGCACCCCGCCCCGCCGCACCCCGAAGGACCGGCCGTGAACCCGTACCCGCACCTGCTCAGCCCGCTCGACCTCGGCTTCACGACGCTGCGCAACCGGGTGCTGATGGGCTCGATGCACCTGCTGCTGGAGGACAGGCGCAAGGACCTGCCCAAGCTGGCGGCGTTCTACGCCGAGAGGGCCCGCGGCGGCGCCGGGCTGATCGTGACCGGCGGCTTCGCCATGAACCGCACGGCGTGGCTGCTGCCCCTTGCCGGCAAGCTCACCACCGCGCGCGAGGCGGCCGGCCACCGCCGGATCACCGACGCCGTCCACGAACACGACGGCAAGATCGCGCTGCAACTGCTGCACGCCGGCCGCTACTCCTACCACCCGCTGTCGGTGAGCGCCTCGCGCAGCAAGTCCCCGATCACGCCGTTCACCGCGCGCGCGATGCGGCCCGGCGAGATCCGCCGCACGATCGAGGACTACGCCGCCAGCGCCGCGCTGGCGCAGCAGGCCGGATACGACGGCGTCGAGATCATGGGCTCGGAGGGCTACCTGATCAACCAGTTCCTGGCGCCGCGGACCAACCACCGCACCGACGAGTGGGGTGGAACCCCGCAGAACCGCCGCCGGTTCGCGGTCGAGATCGTGCGCGCGGTGCGCGCGGCCGTC
>SCQZ01000076.1 GCA_004299665.1 Jatrophihabitans sp. | reverse complement strand
TCGGCAACCGGCGTCCCGCCCGGCCCCCACACGGCGGTGACGGTGCTGGCGAACCCGGACGGCAGCGCCACCACCGCGTCGCCCGGCTTGAACGTCCCTCCGGCGACGGTGCCCGCGTAGCCGCGGAAGTCGTGGAACTCTTCCTGCTGCGGGCGGATCACGTACTGCACGGGGAATCGGGCGTCGATCAGGTTGCGGTCCGAGGCGACGTGCAGGTCCTCGAGGTGGTGCAGCAGCGAACGGCCCTCGTACCAGGGCATGTTCGCCGACGTGTCGACGACGTTGTCGCCGGACAGCGCGGAGATCGGGATGAAGGTCAGGTCCGTCACCTGCAACTTCGCCGCGAACGCCCGGAATTCGGCGCGGATCTGCTCGAAGCGCTCCTGCGCGTAGTCGACCAGGTCCATCTTGTTCACGCACAGGACCAGGTGCGGGATGCCGAGCAGCGTCGCCAGGAAGGCGTGGCGCCGCGACTGCTCCAGCACCCCGTTGCGGGCGTCGATCAGGATGAGCGCGGCGTCGGCCGTCGAGGCGCCGGTGACCATGTTGCGGGTGTACTGGATGTGCCCGGGGGTGTCCGCGATGATGAACTTGCGCTTCGGCGTGGCGAAGTAGCGGTACGCGACGTCGATCGTGATGCCCTGCTCGCGCTCGGCCCGCAGCCCGTCGGTCAGCAGCGCGAGGTCGGGCGCCTCCTGGCCGCGGGCGATGCTGGTCGCCTCGACCGCCGACAGCTGGTCCTCGAAGATCGCCTTCGAGTCGTAGAGCAGCCGACCGATCAGCGTGGACTTGCCGTCGTCGACGGATCCGGCCGTCGCAATCCTCAATAGCGCGCTCATCGTCGTTTCCTCTTCCGGGTCCCCGCGCAGTTGTCCGAGCGTTCCTCGCGAGCAGAACTGCGTGGGGTGGCTAGAAGTAGCCCTCCTTCTTGCGATCCTCCATGCCGGCCTCGCTGATCCGATCGTCGGCGCGGGTGGCCCCCCGCTCGGTCAGCCGCGCCGCAGCCACCTCGGCGACCACGTCGGCCGCCGTCGCGGCCGCGGACTCCACGCAGCCGGTGCACGTCGCGTCGCCGATGGTGCGGAACCGCACGCGCGCCGGGAACGGCGCCTCGCCGTCGATGCGGCGCAGGAACCGGGTGTCGGCCAGCAGCATGCCGTCGCGGGAGATCACCTGCCGCTCGTGGGCGTAGTACAGCGACGGCAGTTCGATGCCCTCGCGGGCGACGTAGTTCCAGATGTCCAGCTCGGTCCAGTTCGACAGCGGGAAGACGCGGATGTTCTCGCCCTTGCGGTGGCGGCCGTTGTACAGGTGCCACAGTTCCGGGCGCTGGTTGCGCGGGTCCCACTGCCCGAACTCGTCGCGGAAGCTGAAGACCCGTTCCTTCGCGCGGGCCTTCTCCTCGTCGCGCCGGGCGCCGCCGAACACCGCGCCGAACGCGTTCTCGCGGATGCCGCGCAGCAGCGTCACGATCTGCAGCCGGTTGCGACTGGCGCGCGGGCTGAGATCCTCGACGACGCGACCGGCGTCGATGTCGTCCTGAACGGACGCCACCACCAGGCGAAGGCCGAGGCGTGCGACGGTGCGGTCGCGGAAGGCGATCACCTCGTCGAAGTTGTGACCGGTGTCGACGTGCATGACGGGGAAGGGGATCGGCGCCGGCCAGAACGCCTTGGCCGCCAGGTGCAGCATCACCACCGAGTCCTTGCCGCCGGAGAACAGCAGGCCGGGCCGCTCGATCGTGGCCGCCACCTCACGCACGATGTGCACCGCCTCGGCCTCGAGCAGGTCGAGGTCGGTCAGTTCGTACGTCGCCGTCGGGGGAGCCGTCATGGGGACAAGTCTCCCCGACGGCCGGGCCGGACCGGCGGGCGCGGTCCCGTTGACGAGGTCATAGAACACGTTCTAGTTTGTGCGGGTGGTCGCCGAAGTGTTCGCCGACGCCGTGCGGGAGGCCGAGCGGCTGATCGCCGAGGCGCCGCACGCGCGTACCGAGACCGACCACCGGGAGGGGCTGGACTACCTGGCCGGGCTGATCCGGGCCTCGATCGGCTCCGCGTGGAGCCACGACCCGCAGTTCCCGTACTTCATCCGCTCGGCCACGCCGTACACCAAGGTCGGGCTGGACAACCCCGACACGCTGTACTTCTCGGCGCGCATCAGCGGGGACGCCGAGTATGTCGTGACCGGCCGGCGAGGCACGACGGCCGACCTCAGCTTCCAGGTCCTCGGCGGCGACTACACGCCCTCCGGTGCACCGGCCAGCCAGGCGGCCTTCGACGACCGGGACCTGGACGTGGCCGCCGACGGCCGGTTCACGGTGCGACTCGGCCCGGGCCTGTCCGGCCGCAACACCGTGGCGCTCGAACCGACGGCCTCGATGCTGCTCGTGCGCGAGGTGTGGTCGGACTGGAGCGCGGTGCCCGGGTCGATCCGCATCCAGCGCGCCGACCGCGTCGGCGCTGCCCCGGCGCCGCCACGGCCCCAGTTGGCGGCCAAGCGATGGGCGGCCGCCGCCCGGACGCTGACCGGTCAGGTCCGCACCTTCTTGGCATTCCCGCAGTGGTACTACCTGAACCTGCCGGTGAACACGATGACAGCGCCGCGGCTGACGCCGGGTGGCCTGGCCACGCAGTACTCCTCCGTGGGGCACTACGACCTGCCGCCCGACCGCGCCCTGATCGTCACCGTTCCGGCGAGCGACGCCCCGTACCAGGGCTTCCAGCTCGGCGGCCCGTGGTACGTCTCGCTGGACTTCGTCAACCACCAGACATCCCTGAACACCTCCCAGGCACGCCCCGATCCGGACGGCCTGCTGCGGTTCGTGGTCGGCGAGCAGGACCCCGGGGTGGCGAACTGGCTGGAGACGACCGGTCACCGGCGCGGCTACCTGCAGATCCGCTGGCAGCGGGTCTCACGCGCGTTGACCGCCGCCGACGGCCCTACCGTCGAGCAGGTCGCGTTCACCGAGATCCCTGCCCGCCTGCCCTACGCCGAGCAGGCGCGCGTCACGCCCGGCGAGTGGCGCGCGCGCATCGCCGCGCGCCAGGCGGCCGTCGGCGACCGGATGCTGGGGTGAGCGGCATGCTGCTCGCCGACCGGGTCGTGGTCGTGACCGGCGTCGGGCCCGGGCTGGGCCGGGCGATCGCGGTGCAGGCGGCGACGGCGGGCGCGGACCTGGTGCTGGCGGCGCGGACCGGGGCACGGCTGCAGGAGGTGGCCGAGCAGGTGCGGGGGCTGGGCCGGCGGGCGCTGGCCGTCCCGACCGACATCACCGACGACGGGTCTGCCGCCGCGCTGCGCGACGCGGCACTCGCAGAGTTCGGCCGCGTCGACGCGCTGGTCAACAACGCCTTCGCGATCCCGCCGCTGGGCGACCTGTGCGACGTCGACTTCGACCGGGCGCGCGCCGGATTCGAGACCAACGTGTTCGGCAACCTGCGGGTTTCGCGGCTGTTCGTCCCGGCGCTCACGGCGTCGGGCGGTTCGATCGTGATGATCAACTCCTCGGTGCGGCACCACTCCCGCCAGCCGTACGGCGCCTACAAGATGACCAAGGCCGCGCTGCTGGCGATGTCGCAGGCGCTGGCCAGCGAACTCGGGCCGCGGGGCATCCGGGTCAACTCCGTCGCGCCCGGCTGGATCTGGGCGGACACCCTGCAGGCCTATTTCCGGTGGCAGGCGAAGACCCGCGGCGTCGACCCGCAGGCGGTCTACGACGAGACGGCCGCCTCGATCGACCTGCGCCGGCTGCCGGTGCCGGCCGAGATCGCCGACGCCGTGGTGTACCTCGCCTCGGACCTCGCGCGCGGCATCACCGGCCACTGCCTGGACGTCAACGCCGGCGAGTACCACGCGTGAGCGACCCGGTCGCGACGGTCGACGGGCTGGTCGCCGCCGCGTCGACGATCGCCGGATCGTCGGACTTCGGCGGCGAGGACTTCGTGGCGGGGCTGACGGTCCTGCTCGACTCCTACGAGCGGGACGAGGAGCTCACCGAGCTCGGCCGCAAGGTCAAGCGGGCGGACCTGCGCGGCGCGCTCGTGGCCCGGCTGCTGTGCGAGGCGTCGTGGGCGCAGCACCCCGGCGCCGCCGGCGTCGCGATCGAGCGGCCGATCTTCGTCACCGGGCTGCCGCGGACCGGGACCACCGCGCTGCACCGGTTGCTGTGCGCCGACCCCGGCGCGCAGGGGCTCCAGCAGTGGCTGTGCGACGCCCCGCAGCCGCGGCCGCCGCGCGAGACGTGGGCCGACAACCCGCTCCACCGGCACATCGCCGCCGGGTTCGCGGCCTTCCACGCCGCGCGGCCGGAGTTCGCCGGCGTGCACTACATCGACGCCGACACCGTCGAGGAGTGCTGGCAGCTGTTGCGGCAGTCCGCGATGTCGGTGTCGTACGAGTCGCTCGCCCACGTGCCCACGTACTCGGCCTGGCTCGCCGAGCAGGACTGGACGCCCGCCTACCGCCGGCACCGCCGCAACCTGCAGCTCATCGGCAGCAACGACGCCGGCAAGCGCTGGGTGCTGAAGAACCCCAGCCACCTGTTCGCCCTCGACGCGCTGTTCGCGGTGTACCCGGACGCGCTGGTCGTCCAGACGCACCGCGACCCGTGCGACGCGGTGGCCTCCAGTTGCAGCCTGTCCGCGCTGGCCACCCGCGGGCACTCGACCCGCTTCGCCGGCGCCACGATCGGCGCGGACCAGTTGGCGCTGCTGTCACGCGGGGCCCGCACCTTCGCGGCGGCGCGCCGAGGCCGCGACCCCACGCGGTTCCTCGACGTGCAGTACCGCGACCTGGTGGCCGACCCCGTCGGGACCGTGCGCCGCGTCCATGAGCACTTCGGCCTGGCCTGGACGCCCGCCGTCGAGGCCGCCGTGATCGCCGAGGACGCCGCGAGCCGGTCGGGATCGCGGGCGCCCCGGCACCGGTACGCCCTCGAGGACTTCGGTCTCACCGCCGCCCAGGTCGGCGCCGCGTTCGCAGCGTGATCACTCACGGCGGGAGACAATGGGGTGTGCTCGATCCGCTGCGCGACCTGCTCGCCCGCGGTGGGGTCGCGGTGCTCACGGGCGCGGGCATCTCCACCGAGTCCGGCATCCCCGACTACCGCGGCCCCACCGGGGTTCTGCGCCGCGCGCGGCCGATGGACTACACGACGTTCGTGACCGACCCTGCCGCCCGGCAGCGGTACTGGGCGCGCAGCCACCTCGGGTGGCGTCGCATCGCCGAGGCCCACCCCAACGCCGGCCACCGGGCGGTCGCGGCGCTGCAGCACGCGGGCAGCCTCGCGGGCATCATCACCCAGAACGTGGACGGCCTGCACCAGGCGGCCGGGGCGATCGGTGTGACCGAACTGCACGGCGGCCTGGACCGTGTCGTGTGCCTGTGCTGCGACAGCCGCTGGCCGCGCGCCGACGTCGAGCGCCGGCTGGCCGCGGCGAACCCGGACTTCGCCGCCGCCACGACGGCCGTCAACCCGGACGGCGACGTGGACCTGGACGCGTCGCAGGTGGCCGGGTTCGTGCCGGTCACCTGCCCGCTGTGCCGGGGCGACCTCAAGCCGGACGTCGTCTTCTTCGGGGAGACCGTCCCACGGGCCCGCGTCGAGCGCTGCCGGGCGATGGTGGACCGGGCCGACGCGCTGCTGGTGCTGGGTTCGTCCCTGCAGGTGCAGTCCGGGTTCCGCTTCGTGCGCCAGGCGGCGGCGCGCGGCATCCCGATCGTGATCGTCAACCGGGGCACTACCCGCGGGGACGCCCTCGCGACGGTGAAGATCGACGCGGCGCTCGGGCCGGTGCTGTCAGCGCTTGCCGCCTGAGGCATGGGTGTGCTGGGCGACCAGCAGCCGGTCACCGGGCCGGACCTCGATCGCCCCCCGGCTCGGGTCGGCGAGCAGCGCGCCGTCGCGCACCACGGCGAGCAGCACGTCCTCGCCCGGGCGCAGCGCCCGCCCGGTGTCGGCGGGGCCGGCGTCGCGCTCGATGATCTCCCGCCCGGTGCCCGCGTCCAGCAGGTCGGTGACCAGGTCCGCCGTGGCCGGCGAGTGGGCCGACAGCCCCAGCAGCCGCCCGGCGGCCTCCGCCGAGACCACGACGGCGTCGGCACCCGCCGCCCGCAGCAGGTCCGCGTTCTCCGCGTGCCGCACCGACGCGACGACCGTGGCGGAGGTATTGAGCTGGCGCACCGTCAGCGCGACCAGCACGTTGCTGTCGTCGCGGTTCGTGGCGATGACCACGCGCCGCGCCCGTGCGATCGACACCTGCCGCAGGACGTCGGTGCGGCTGGCGTCGCCGCAGATGGCGGTGAGGCCGTCCTCGCTGGCCCGTTCGACGTCGGCGCCGTCCAGGTCGATGACCGCGATGCGGTCGAGGGCCTCGCCGGCGTCGGCCAGGGCGGCAGCGGCGGCCCGTCCCTTCGTGCCGTAGCCGACGATCACGGTGTGGTCGTGCACGTGCTTCCTCCAACGGCGGGCGCGGGAGCGCTTGCTGAGCGTGGACGTGAGCACCTCGATCGTCGTGCCGACGAAGATGATCAGGAACAGCAGTCGCAGCGGCGTGATCAGCACGACGTTCACCAGCCGCGCCGAGGCCGACACCGGCGTCACGTCGCCGTATCCGGTCGTCGAGAGCGACACGGTCGCGTAGTACAGGCTGTCGATCACGCCGAGCGGCTTCTCGCGGATGTCGTGGTAGCCGCCGCGCTGCACGAACACCGCGAGCGTCGCGACGAACAGCACGGCCAGCGCGATCAGCACCCGGCGGGCGAGGATCCGCCCCGGCCCGGCGTCGTCCTTGGGCAGCACCAGGCTCAGCGCGGAGACGCGGATCGCGTCCTGCAGCCGGGCCCGCCTGCTCATCGGCCCTTTCTACCGGTCGCCGGCGCCGGGCCGCGCACGGCGCGCGGCACCTGCCGGTCAGGCGGGGTGGGAACCGGGCAGCACGTCGGTCTCGCTCTCGTGCCACACCGGCGAGTCGCCGGCGGTCTCGACGTTGAACCCGTAGTCGAACACCAGGCCGCCGCCGTAGGTCGCGCCCACGGCGACGAGCGCGGCCGCAATGATCGACAAGATCATCAGGCCGACGGGGGTCGCGCCCGCGTCCGGGTAGCCGATGAACCGCACCAGCAGGTCGACCAGCGCGACCGCCGTCACCGTCAGCATGATCACCGCGTGCGCGTTGATGGTGCGCCGCGCCTGGTTGCCCGGCTCGCTGGAGCGGTGCCAGTCCGCCCAGCCCGTGAGCGCCGCCAGTAGCGAGACGGCCACGCCGCCGAGGACGGTCCAGCTCCCGGCCAGGAACAGTTGCCGCGCCACGCCGTCGCCGCCACCGCTGCCGATCGCGACCGACACGATGTCGAACACCGCGGCGAACAGGTACGCGGCGACGGGGATGTCGGTCAGCGGCGGGTGGAAGGGCTTGCCGGCCAGGCCGCGGAGCCCGCGGTTCTCCCGTCCCTTCATGGTGAGCGATGGCCGGAACGAGAAGTGGCGCATGAGCTGGTGCCTCCCTGCTGGATTGCCGTCAGGACGTGGCGGCGCGTACCTCGATCTGCCCGTCCTGCACTCGCGTGTCGAAGACGGGTTGTTCGACACAGGCCGGCCCGCGCTCGATACCGCCGTCGCTGAGTCGGAACGTGCTGCCGTGCCACGGGCAGGTGACGCAGCCGTCCGCGAACGTCCCCTCGTCCAGCGGGCCACCCATGTGCGAGCACGTCGCCGAGATCGCCGAGAGCCCGCCGCCGGAGCGGGACAGCAGCACCGCGACACCGCCGGCGTCGACGCGGCGGTGCTCCCCGTCGGCCAGGTCGGCGTCGGGCAGCACGGCCGTCCAGTCCTCGGGCGCGTGCTCCCACGCGGTCCGGTTGACGTTCGTCCCCTTCGTGAACGACAGGTGCCCGCCCAGGTAGCTGCCGGCCACGAGCGTGCCGAGCGCGACCAGACCGAGCAGCTTGCCGCGCCCGCGGTGCCCGCGGGCCCTGGCCCGTCCGGACAGGCAGTAGAGCAGCAGTGCCGAGCCGTTCACGCCCGCGTGCGTCAGCCCGATGCGCGTCTCCGCGCCGTAGGTGTCGGAGAAGTCGTTCAGGCCGGTCGCGACCGTGGGCACCGAGGAGAGCAACCCCGCCCGCACCAGCAGGTCGGCGGCCGGCGCCGACTTCGCGCCGCCCACCACGTCGAGCAGCGCGGCCATCGTGAACGCGCCGATCGGCAGGTCCGTGAGCATGGGGTGGGCGGGGTGGCCCAGCGGCGTGCCGCTGGCCAAGTTGCGCACCAACCGGGGCCGGACGGCCTTGGCGGTCGTCTCGATGATCGGCTTGGCGATCGGATCCAGCGCCTCGGCCGCCTCGATGCGGCGCAAGATCGACGAGATTGCCTTCATGGTCAACTCCCCACGGTGGTCAGCATCGGCCGGCCAGCGCGAAGAATTCCTGACGGGAGCGCGGG
>SCQZ01000075.1 GCA_004299665.1 Jatrophihabitans sp. | reverse complement strand
CGAGGACGAGCTGCGGATCGGCGCGCACTGGACGGCCGTCTCGGAAGCTGCCTCGCGTGATCGCCACACGCCCGAACGGGGGGACGTCTTCCTCGACTCAATCTCCGTCGACCTCACCAACCCTTGCGGCGAACCGGACCACGCCGGCGGGCAGGCCTTCGTCTACGCAGGCGGCCTGTTCGACGGGGACGCGCAGGCGGCCGTTCGCAAGGTCGTGCTCAGCGCCGCGATGCAGGAGGCTGCCGGCCGCCGGTGGCCGGCACTCGCCGGGGTCGACGTCGGGCCGCACTACCCGCTCACCGTCGGCAGCGAGCCCGAGCGTCGGTTCTGGAGGCGCGCCTCCGACCCCGAGCCAGCGCAGGTCCCGGGGGCCCGGTACGAGCGCGACGACGACGCGTGGACCGTCAAGGTCATCGACGGCGAGCTGGCCGTCGAGATCGACGGCGTCGGAGCGGTCGACAACCGGTACCTGGAGCGGATCGTGTACACCGACATCGCCGGCACCCTCGGCATGGACGCGACCGGCTACGACGCGGTCGCCGCGCTGCGGAACTGGCTCGTTGACGCCCACAAGGCGGCGTACGACTCCCCCGTCTTCCACCGCTTCTTCGGCTGAGTCCCCCGCACATCTACCGGGCATGAGCATCGAGGCACCGCTGCGCGCCCGCATCCCGTCCGGAGTCCGCGAGGGCGGGCAGTTCGCCACCGAACAGCGACGTGAAGCCGCTGTCAGCCTGGCCGCCACCGGGTTGCCGGCCGTGGAGGAGTCCCTCGCCAAGGTGATCGGGGTCGAGGTCGCGAGGAACGGGCCTGCGTTCGAGCAGGTCGTGCGCGACCAGTTCGACCGGCTCATGGAGCATGTCGGCCCGGACGTGCCGCCCGAGTGGGTGGCGGCGCTGGTCGAGCAGAACCACCGTCTGCGGGCCGGTGACCGCACGCCGCTGGGGAACGCGTGGAACCTGGTCTCGCCCGGCACCGGCCAGACCCTGGAAGCCGCCTACGCGGCCGGCATGCCAGTCGACTGGCCCGACCAGATGGCGGCGCGCAACGACGCCCTGGGCGCCGAGGGTCCGGGGTCGTGGACGTCCGACTGCGTCAAGCGCTGGGCGGACGGCCTGACGAGCGACGAGCTGGAACGCCTCGAGGCGGCGGGTCTGGCGAAGAACCCTCGGATGGCGTCCGCGTTCGTCGGCTGCGACACCGACGTCGTCAACGCGTGGGTCGCGGCCGCGCGCGAGGACCGCGACCTGAACGTCTACCTCGGCCGCTACCTCGACCTGCCGGGCATCGGCCAGTACGTGCGTGGCGGCGTCAGCCTGGACGACGTGCGCCTGTGCCACGACCTCGGCGTCGAGCCGGGCCTGGCCGTCCGCGGCCTGATGCGCCCGGACGGGAGCGTCGAGACCGGGCCCGCAGCGATCCGCGAGCTGGCGCAGTACGCGGCCGCAGCGGGGCAGTCGACTGACCAGGCGCACGAAGGCATCGCGGCGGGGCTGCCGGCCTCCGCGCTGAAGGAGTTCGGCCCGAAGATCGCCGTCGCGGAGATCCCCGCCCTGCGCAGCGCCGGCGTGCCCGGCAAGGTCGCACGGTCGCTGCGCGCGAAGAACCAGCAGATGCCCGTCGACCACA
>SCQZ01000074.1 GCA_004299665.1 Jatrophihabitans sp. | reverse complement strand
CGCGCTGCACGGGCACGACCGCGCGCGCGACCGCGATGGGCCGGGCGATCGCCAGGTTCTGCGGGACCAGTTCGCCGAGCAGCATCTGCACCAGCGTCGCCAGGGTGACGGCCAGTACGGCGGCACTCGCCTCGGCGGCGCCGCCGGGCATGCCGACCCCGCGCGCGGCCGGGCGCAGCAGGTCGGCGACGAGCGGTTGTGCGATGAAGCCGAGCAGCAGGGAGCAGACGGTGATCCCGAGCTGCGCCGCCGACAGTTGGTAGCTCAGGCGCTGCACCGCCGCCCGGACCATGTGCGCGCGGCGATCACCGGTCTCGGCCAGCCGGTGCAGGCGCGAGCGGTCGACCGAGGCGAGCGAGAACTCGGCGGCGACGAAGAAGGCGTTGGCCGCGAGGAGCACCACCAACGCCGGCCAGCCCACCGCGGGCGACATGGCGGCCGGTCAGTCGCGCAGCCGGGCGCCGGTGCGCTCGTTCGCGCACGCCACGGCCGCGTCGCGTGCGACGGTGGCGTCCTCGACGGTCAGGGTCCGGTCGGCGCGGAAGCGCAGCGCGAAGGCCAGCGACTTCAGCCCCGGGCCGAGGCGAGCCTCGTCGCGGTAGACGTCGAACAACCGCGCGCCCTCCAGCAGGTCGCCGGCCCCCTGCACCAGCGCCGCGAGCAGGTCGGCAGACCGGACCGGCTCGGCGACCACCAGCGCGACGTCCAGCAGGACCGGCGGGTACGTGGACAGCCGCGGCGCCCGCACCGGCGCGGGCGGGTCGAGCGCGTCGATGTCCAACTCCATGGCGCAGGTGCGCTCCGGCAGCCCGAATGCCGCGACCACCCGGGGGTGCAGTTCGCCGGCATGGCCGACCACCGTCCCCGTGTCGGGGTCGCCGAGGACGAACTGCGCGCACCGGCCGGGATGCCACGGCGCGACGGTCGCCGGGCGGACGCTGACCCGGGCGCGGGCGGCGCGGAGCACGACCTGCGCCACCTCGACCGCGTCCGCCCAGGTAGCCGCCCGGGCCGGGCCGTCCCACCCGGCAGGACGCCGGTCGCCGCACATCACCACCGCTGCCGATCGTGGCTGCCGGGGGAAGCCGGCCAGCAGCGCGCCGATCTCCTGCTCGCTCGGGCGCACCTCCACACTCGGCCGGGGCAGCGGCGCGGCGCCGGGCACCGCGAGGTACCGCAGGCCGGTCTCGAAGATCGCCAGGTCGCGCTCGCCGCGGCCCAGGTTGCGCGACACGGTCGCGAACAGCCCGGGCAGCAAGGTGGTGCGCATCAACGGCTCGGCCTCCGACAGCGGGTTGGCCAGGCGCACCGCGAGCCGCCGATCGTCGTCGCCGGGCAGCCCGAGCCGGTCGGCGACGTCCAGGGACGTGAAGGGGTAGCTGAGCACCTCGACCAGGCCGGCGGCCGCCAGCGCCTGCGAGATGGAGCGCCGCAACTGCTGCGACGGTGTCAGGCCGTGGCCGGACCGCAGTGGCGGCAGCCGGGACGGCAGCCGGTCGTACCCGACGAGCCGGACGACCTCCTCCACGAGATCGGCCGGGTCGGTGAGGTCGGGGCGCCAGGTGGGCGGCAGCACCTGCAGGACGTCGCCGCCGTCGACCTCGCAGCCGACACCTGTCAGGTGCCGCACCACGGTCGCGCGGTCGATGGGCAGGCCCGCGAGCGCGGCGGGACGGCGCGCGCCCAGCGCGACCAGCCGCCGGCGCGGCCCGTCCCCGACGACGGTCAGGCCGGGAGCCGCGCCGGCCGCGCCGAACTCGGCGAGCAGGTCCGCGCAGCGCTGCAGCGCGACCGCGGCGATCGCCGGGTCGACGCCGCGCTCGAAGCGCCGCGACGCCTCGCTCGGCAGTTTGTGGCGGCGCGCCGCCCGTGCGATGGACGCCGGATGCCAGTTGGCGGCCTCCAGGACGAGGGCGGTCGTACCCGGCCCGACCTCGGTGGAGGCGCCGCCCATCACGCCGGCGAGCGCGACCGGGCCGTCGTCGTCGGTCACCACGAGATCGTCCGGGTCGAGGTCGCGCACGACGCCGTCGAGGGTGGTCAGCTTCTCCCCGTCCCGTGCGCGACGCACCCCGAGCGCGCCACGCAGCCGGTCGCGGTCGAAGGCGTGCAGCGGCTGGCCGGTCTCGAGCATGACGTAGTTCGTGACGTCCACGGCCAGGGAGATCGGGCGCATCCCGCACTGACGCAGGCGGTGGGCCATCCATCCGGGGGTGGTCGCGCGGGGGTCGAGCCCGGTCACCACGCGCGCGGAGAACTGTGGGCAGCCGTCACGGTCCGACACGGTGACCGGGTAGCCGCCGCCCGCGGCGGGCACCTGCGCGACGACGTCGGTGAAGGCGAGACCGAGCGCCAGGGAGGCCTCGCGCGCCAGCCCGCGAACGGACAGGCAGTAGCCGCGGTCCGGGGTGATCGCTATGTCCAGCACGGCATCGCGCAGGCCGAGGACCGCGAGCGCGTCGCCGCCGGGCTGCGCGTCGACCTCGAGCACGATGATGCCGTCCCGGTCCTCGCCGATCCCGAGTTCGCGGGCCGAGCAGATCATGCCGTCCGAGACGTGGCCGTAGGTCTTGCGCGCGGCGATCGGGAACGGGCCGGGCAGCACGGTGCCCGGCAGTGCCACGACGACGAGGTCGCCCGCGGCGAAGTTGTCCGCGCCGCACACGATCCCGCGCGGGGCGCCCTCCCCCACGTCCACCTGGCACCAGCGGATCGTCTTGCCGTTCTTCTGCGGCTCGTCGGTGAACTGCAGCACCCGGCCGACGAGCAGCGGTCCGGAGATCCCGTCCGCGGCGGACTCGACGCGCTCGACCTCCAGACCGATGCGGATCAGCGCGTCACCCAGCAGCCGCGGGGTCACCGACTCGGGCAGCGCCACGTGCTCGGCGAGCCAGCTCACGGGTGCGCGCATCAGGCGTACGCCCCGAAGGCGGCGCTGAAGCGGACGTCGCCCTCCACCATGTCGCGCATGTCCTCGACGCCGTTGCGGAACATCAGCGTGCGTTCGATTCCCATCCCGAAGGCGAATCCGGTGAAGCGCTCGGCATCGATGCCGCAGGCGCGCAGCACCCGGGGATTGACCATGCCGCAGCCCCCCCATTCGATCCAGCCCTCGCTGCCGCAGGTACGGCAGGGGCGGTCGGGGTTGCCCACGGACTCGCCGCGGCAGACGAAACAGATCAGGTCGACCTCGGCACTCGGCTCGGTGAACGGGAAGTACGACGGCCGCAACCGCGTGATGATGCCCAGCCCGAACACCTCCTCGGCGAGGTGGTCGAGCGTCCCCTTCAGGTGCGCCATGGTGATGCCCTCGTCGACGACCAGCCCCTCGACCTGGTGGAACACCGGCGTGTGGGTGGCGTCGAGTTCGTCGGTCCGGAACGTCTTGCCCGGGCAGATGACGTAGATCGGGGGCTGGCGTGCCAGCATGGCGCGGGCCTGCACCGGGGAGGTGTGGGTGCGCAGCACCAGCCCGGCGTCGGGCGGGTCGACGAAGAAGGTGTCCATCATCGAGCGGGCCGGATGGTCGACGCCGATGTTCAGGGCGTCGAAGTTGAACCATTCCGCCTCGATCTCCGGGCCCTCCGCGATCTCGTAGCCCATGGCCACGAAGACGTCGCCGATGCGTTCCATCAGCGTCGTCAACGGGTGCCGGGCGCCGGGCGGGCAGCGGTCCGTCGGCAGCGTCACGTCGACCGCGTCCTCGACCAGGACACGGGCGTCGCGCTCGCCCTCGAGCTCGGCCTCGCGGGCGGCCAGCGCGTCGCCGACCCGGCGCCGGGCCGCC
>SCQZ01000012.1 GCA_004299665.1 Jatrophihabitans sp. | reverse complement strand
GCGGCCGCTGCGGCTCGTGCGAGTTCCGCGACGTGTGCGGCGGATCGCGATCACAAGCCTTCGCCGCTACCGGCGACCCGCTCGCCGAAGATCCAAACTGCGCATACCAGCCAGCATCGACACCCCACCGCCCGGCGGCCGCGCCGCACGGCGATCCCACCAGCTCCCGGCGCGTCCGCTCGTGACACCGGTCTCGGGGGCACGGCAGCCCCGAGGCCCGAGGGATTGCCTGTGCTCGACGCCGCCGTCATCGGCACCGTGTTTGGATTGATCTTCGTCGGGGAACTGCCCGACAAGACCGCGGTGGCCGGGCTTGTTCTGGGCACTCGCTTTCCGTGGCGGTGGGTCTTCACCGGGGTCGCCGCTGCGTTTGCCGTTCATGTCGCCATCGCGGTCGCCGCCGGGTCGCTGCTCACCTTGCTGCCCCGTCGACCGGTCGAGGCCATCGTTGCCGCGCTGTTCCTGCTCGGCGCGGTCCTGGTATGGCGCGAAGGAAACGAGGACGTCCAGGTCGAGGAGGCTGAGGTCGCCGCCGTGTCCGATGCTGCCGGGTTCTGGCGCGTCGCCAGCCTCGGCTTCGGTGTCATCTTCGTTGCCGAATGGGGCGATCTCACCCAGATCCTGACCGCGAACCTTGCCGCGAAGTACGCCGACCCACTATCGGTCGGTGTCGGTGCGATGCTCGGGCTCTGGACCGTCGGTCTGCTCGCGATCCTGGGCGGCAAGACGCTGCTGCGGGTCCTGCCGCTGAAATGGATCACCCGCGGCGCGGCCGCTGTCATGGTCGCGCTCGCGACCTACAGCATCGTGGCAGCGATCCGCGGCTGACGGCGCGACCTTGGCGGCCGTCAGGTTCCGGCACGCCGCCACGCGGCGGCGCGGAGCAGGCGTAGTCCGTTGAGGCCGACGATGACGGTGGAGCCTTCGTGTCCGGCCACGCCCAGCGGAAGCGGCAGGTGGCCGGCGAGGTCCCAGGTCACCAGTGCGGCGATGACGGTGGCGGCGATGATGAGGTTGGCGGTGATCAGCCGCCGGGCGCGGCGGGACAGGGCGATCAGGGTCGGGACGGTGGCTAGTTCGTCGCGCACGACCACCGCGTCAGCGGTCTCCAGAGCGAGGTCCGAGCCGTGGCGGCCCATCGCGATACCAAGGTTCGCGCTGGCCAGGGCGGGGGCGTCGTTGACGCCGTCGCCGACGACCAGCACACGCCGGCCGGCCGCTTGGAGTTCCCGGACTCTGTCGACCTTGTCGGCGGGCAGCAGCTCGGCGTAGACGTCGCTGATGCCGACCTCGGCGCCCAACTGGCGGGCTGCGTCCGTGTTGTCGCCGGTGAGCAGCAGCGGGGGCTGACCCGTGAGCGTGCCGAGGGCCGCGACCGCGTCGCGGGCGTCTGGGCGCAGCCGGTCGGCCAGTGCGAACACTGCGGCGGGCGCGTGATCGATGAGCACCAGCACCGCCGTGCCTCCCGCGTCCTGCACCGTGGCGAGCGTCGCGGCCAGAGCAGCAGTGCCGTCGATCACGCTGCCGGCGGCAGGGGTGTCGTTGAGGACTGCCGGGGAGCCGACCCGCACGAGGCGCCCGTCGACCCGGGCGGTGACGCCGCGTCCCGGCGCGGAGTCGAACTCGGCGGCGGCGGGGATGGCCAGGTCCCGATGGTGGGCCGCGGTCACGATCGCCGCTGCGATCGGGTGTTCGCTGCGGTGTTCGGCCGCCGCCGCAAGCCGCAACACCTCGTCGCTGTCGTGGCCGGGCATCGGGTAGATCGCCGCGAGCCGGGGAGCGCCGACGGTGAGGGTGCCGGTCTTGTCGAAGGCCACCAGGTCGATCTGCTCGAGCTGCTCCATGACGACGGCGGACTTGACCAGCACCCCGTGCCGGCCCGCGTTGGCGATCGCGGACAGCAGCGGCGGCATGGTCGCCAGCACCACCGCGCACGGCGAGGCAACGATCATGAAGGTCATCGCCCGCAACAGCGTGACCTGCAGCGCCGCGCCGGCCAGCAGCGGGACCACGAACAGCGCCAGCGTCACGGTGACCATGCCGATCGAGTACCGCTGCTCGACCTTCTCGATGAACAGCTGCGTCGCGGCCTTGCTGGCCGAGGCCCGTTCGACCAGGTCGACGATACGGGCCAGCACCGAGTCACCGGCCGGCCGGCTGACCTGCACGGTCAGCGCGCCGTGGCCGTTCAAAGTGCCGGCGAACACCTCATCGCCGGCCTGCTTGACGACCGGCATCGGCTCGCCGGTGATGGAGGACTGATCGACCTCGCTCGCGCCGCCCAGCACGAGGGCATCGGCGCCGATCAACTCGCCCGGCCGCACCAGCAGCACGTCACCGACGGCCAGCTCGGCGGTAGCGACCAGTTCCTCGCCGCCCACGCCGGACAGCCGGGTCGCCTGCTGCGGGCTCAGATCCAGCAGTGCGCGCACCGAGGCCGCCGTTCGGTGGGTCGCCCACGCCTCCAACGCACCGGACGTAGCGAAGATGACGATCAACAGTGCGCCGTCGAAGACTTGGCCGATGACGGCCGCGACGACGGCGGCGAGAACCATCAGCAGCTCCACGTCGAGAGTCTTCTCGCCAAGCGCCCGCAGCCCCGCTAACCCCGGTTCCCAGCCGCCGCAGACATAGCAGGCCAGATACGCCGCCCACCACACCGGCGCCGGCGCCCCGGCCAGCTGCGCGATCCCGCCAGCAGCGAACAGCACCGCCGCCACCGCAGCCCAGCGGACCTCCGCGAGCGCCAGCATGCCGCGCACAACCGAGCCCGCCGAAGACCTCGCCGTGTCCGGCGAGCGGCGCGCCGGCGCGGTCGACGTACCGGCGGACACCAACATCACCTCCGGACAGATCCGCGTGCGGTCCGGCAACGACCGGCACGACCGGGGTCTAAACCTACAGGACCACATGTACAGGTCTTCATGCGCGCCTGGGCGGATACCATGCTCGGCATGGGCCACGGCGTGCAGGGACGTGACACCCCACCAGCGCGCCTGGATGCCGACTCCGCCGCCGCGATCGCCGCCACCCTGCAGGCGCTCACCGCACCCTCCCGGCTACTGATCCTGTCCCGGCTGCGCGAATCGGCATGCACCGTCACCGAACTCACCGCGGCCGTCAAGATGGAGCAGTCCGCGGTCTCCCACCAACTACGGCTACTGCGCACCATGGGCCTGGTCACCCACGCCCGCACCGGCCGCCACGTCACCTACCGTCTCTACGACCAGCACGTCGCCAGCCTGCTCGACGAAGCCGTCTACCACGCCGAACACCTACGCCTCGGCACACCCGACCGCCCCGCCGCCACCGGATGAGCCGACCCCTCACCCTCCACAACCGGCCGACGGTGACCCAGAGCATCGGCGGATCCGGCAGCCCTGGCTCAATCCGCAGATCGTCAGCCAGCACGACGTCCAACACAAACCCGGCCCCGGCAGGCCGCTCCATGTCAGTCGATCAGTTGCGCGTCCTGGGCGAGCCGCACGAGTTGCGCGCGGTTCTGTGCGCCGGTCTTGTGCACGATGTGCGACCGGTGGGTCTCGACGGTGCGTACGGCGAGCGTCAGCATCCCGGCGATTTCGGCGTTCGTGTGCCCGAGGGCGACGAGCCGCAGGATCTGCTGTTCGCGCTCGGTCAGGGACGCGGTACGGGGGTTGGCTGATGCGACGAGGCGGTTCTTCCAGCGCACGAGCGCGGCACCGAGGGCCGGCTGCAGGTAGTCATGTCCGGCGGAGACGGCCCGGATCGCATCGACGACCTCTGTGGCGGCGGAATCCTTGAGCACATAGCCGCGGGCACCGGCCGCGATAACCGAGTCCACCACCGGCAGGCTGTCGATCATCGACAGCGCCAGGACGGGCACGCCCGGGTAGCCGGCGGTGACGGCGGCGACGACGTCCGAGGCGCGCGTGCCCCGGCCGAGCACGAGGTCGAGGACGATGACGTCCGGGGAGCAGATCAGCGCAAGTGCCTCGCTCACGCTCGCTGCCTCGCCGCAGACCTGCATGTCCGGCTGCTGCTCGATCAGCAGCCGGAGCCCGGCGCGGACGACCGCGTGGTCGTCGATGAGCAGCAGGTCGAGCGTACGGGCGTCCCGCTCATCCCGTGCGGTGTCGACGACGTGGCCGGTCATGGCGGCGTCGCTGCCGAGAACTGGTCGCTGAGCGCGGCGGGCCGCTCACCGGCGGGTACCCGGAGCCGCACGAGCGTCCCGGCTCCGGGCCGCGACTCGACGACGAGTTCACCACCGACGCTGCCGGCCCGCTCGCGCATGGTGCGCACGCCGAGGTGCCCGTCGGTTCGGGAGTCCAGCACCGAGCGCGCGTCGAAGCCGATGCCGTCGTCCTCGATCACGAGGGTGAGCCAGCCGTCACGGGCGTTCACCGTCACCGACGCCACGTGGGCCTTCGCGTGCCGGGCGACATTGGTCAGCGCCTCCTGCGCGATCCGGTAGATCACCACCTCGACGGGATAGATAAGCTCGACGGACGGTGCGCCCGCGACGACGTCCACGGCGAGTCCGCCGATCTGCGCGACGTGATCGGCCAGTCGGTGGATCGCAGGCACCAGACCGACCTCGTCGAGTTCCATGGGCCGCAGTTGCTGCGCGAGCGAGCGGGCCGCTCGCAGCGCGCGCTCGGCAAGCTGGCGCAACTCGGTGACCTGGGCGACGGTGCCGGGGTTGACGGCCTGCTCCAGGTGCTTGGCGAACAGGATGATCGACGTGAGCAGTTGACCCTGCTCGTCGTGGATTTCGCGGGCTAGGCGGGCCCGTTCTTCCTCGCGCGCCCACACCTGGCTCCAGAACAGCGCCTCGTCGATCTGGCCGCGGCCGTGCATGTCCAGCAGTGCCCATGCCCGGGCGGCGGACTGCTGCTCCATGCGGACGACGGTGGCGTTGCGGTAGGCGACCGCCGCGGCCGCCGCCAGCGCCTCGACGATCTCGACGTCGCTCTCGTCGAAGCCGACGCCGCCATTCTTGTCGGCGAGGTAGAGCTCGCCGACAACGCGGCTGCCGACGCGGATCGGGGTGCCGAGGAAGGTCCGCATGACCGGGTGGAATGGTGGGTACCCGGTCGTGCGCGGATCGTCGAGTAGGTTGTTGATCACGACGGTGCGGCCCTCGCGCAGCAACTGGCCGTGCAGCCCGGTGCGGCTCGGCGGCTCGCCGATGAGGTCGGCCTGCTCCTGGGTCATCCCGTGGGTGACGAAGGTGACCAGCGTTCCGATGTCCTCGACGAACAGGGCACCGTACCGGGAGCTGGTGAGTTCGCATGCGATGTCGGTGAACCGGCGGAGCAGGGTGTCCAGGTCTCGCTCGGTGGACAGCGCGAGGTTCGCGTCGAGCAGCAGCCGGAACCGGTGGGGCAGCGCGGGTGCGGCTTCGGCTTCGCTGCGGCGGGCGCCGGTACGGACCCTCACGTCACACATCCACGGTCGCGGTCGGGCTGACGCCGACCCGGCGACGCCACGGATCGTACGCCCACGCACGGTTTGCACCTTGTCATCGCGTTCCTCCTGTCTGCGGCCGGTCCGCGGCCGGCCCGCGCTGCGCTGCCCTGACGGCCGCCACGATGTCGGACTCGGTCAGCACACCTGCCTGGTGCCACACGACCGCGCCGGCAGCGTCGATCGAGACGGTGTACGGCAGGCCGGGCGCGTTGAGCGCTCGCGCGAGCTGGCCGGTCGGGTCGCTGAGCTGTTCGTAACGGGCGCCGACCTTCGCGACGAACGACAGTGCGCTGCCGACCTGGTCGTTGGTGTTGACGCCGACGATGCGCACGGCTCCGTGATCGCGCTCTGCCGCGTCCTGCAGCAGCGGCATCTCGCGCTGGCAGGGGTAGCACCACGAGGCCCACAGGTTGACCACCGCGGGCCCCGGCAGGCGTGCGATGTCGACGGCAGGGCCGGGGTCCAGGCAGGCGATCCGCAATGCCGGCAGCCCTCCGGCTGGCGCGGCCGGGGCGCTCGGCGCCGCGCATTCGTGCGCTGCTGGACGCGCCGTGGTCGGGGCGTGGCGCTGCGGCGTGCCGGAGGCGCAGCCGCTGACGAGTGCCGTCAGCAGCCCCGTCAGGAACGTGGCGAGCAGCGGCACCCTCCCCCGGACGATGTGGCGGCTCATCGCGGCGCCCCGTCGAGGGCGGCCAGGCCGTTGCCGCCGGTGCCACTGACCGCGGCCCAGACCCGTCCGTTGCCGGCGACGACCCACCACGGGCTGCCGTCGCCCGGC
>SCQZ01000073.1 GCA_004299665.1 Jatrophihabitans sp. | reverse complement strand
CGTTGTTGGCGGTGTTCCAGGTGACCGCCAACGCCTCGGCGACCCTGGCGACGGTCAGGTGCTGACACACGATCGCCTCCAACGCCCAGCGCAGCGCGCGACGGGACAGCTTCGCTCCCGGCTCAGCAGCGCGGCTGGTGTCCAGCCGCCACACATGCCGGCACGCAGCGCAGCGGAAGCGGCGCACCGTGAGCTGCAGCGTCGTCGGGCGCCACCCGAACGGCTCATGCGCCAACGTGCGAGTCACGCTGTCGCGGGGCACTCCTTCGGCGCCGCACCGGTGACACCACCGGTCGAACTCGCCCGGCTCGACCGTGCACGCCAGCACCGCCCGCTCCGGCTCGAGCCGTTGCCCGACGACCCGCAGGCCGAGTTCGTCGAGGCGGCAGAACGCGTCCAGATCAGGGCGCACGAAGGTAGCGTCAGGCACGTCGAGGTCTTCCGGCTGGGGTGTGTAGGAACCCTCATCCTCGGGAGACCTCGACCCTCAACCCCTGATCAACACGCGTGAGCCTCTACACCTCGGATCCGGAAGAGCCGTCAAAGGCACGCAGCTTGTCGTGACGCAGCGGCCGCAACCCGGCGAGCGCGAGTACCTCGCGTGCCCCTTCGGTCACGACGACGAGTTCGGGTGTCGCTCCGTGCGGGCCAGATCCGGCGAGCGCGCGTGCGCAGTGTCGTGCGCTCATGGCCGCACGCGTGGTGGTTGCCCATCGGTCCTCTTCGCTGAGCCGGTCGCGGAGTCGTGCGGCCAGGTCAGAGGCGACGGCGGTGAGGACCGCGACGCGACCTTCGTTTCCGCCGAAGGACATGGCCGCGTACTGGCACGCGTCCTGCAGCCGCTCGGCAGCCAGATCGCGGGGACGATCGGTAAGGCGCAGCGCGCCTTCGGCTCGCAGGTTGCCAATGAGCCGTGCCGTCCAACCGAGCGCTGCGGCCGCATCCTCGTGATCGGTTCCGGTCCGAACGGTGAGAATGAGGGTGTTGGTGAGATCCTCGAGCGAGGTGGCCATGTCGGTTACCGCGCTGCTCGTTGAGCCAGCAAGGTGAACTCAAGGGCGAGCAGCAGGTCGTCGTCCGCGCAGTCGCGGGCGAGTTCGCCGAGGAGGACCAGCGCGCTGTCCAGGGTCGAGCGCTCGCTGCGGTCGGTGTGCGGCTCGTCGGCGGACGCGTGCGCGCCGGAACGCTCCAGTGACGTGGCGGCGGCGAGCGCGTTGATGGCGACGGTGGGATCGAGACTGGAGTGTCCGACGTGCACGAGCAGTTCGCGGGCTTCGTCAAGAGGTGAGTTCATCGGTGCCTACCTGTCAGACGGTCAGTGCGGCTTGTGCGCGACGATCGAGCGTGAGGCCGGGAGCAGCGAACGCGGTGAGGCCTGCCGCGCCACGTTCCTGGAGCCAGGAGGCGGGGTCGTACCCGTCGGGCAGCGTCATGACGCGCGGACTTGAGCCAGCGTGCGCGAGGCGGAAGGCCCATAGGCGCGCGGCGGCGCGGCCGGCCGCATCGCCGTCGCCGCACACCACGGGCGGTTGTGTCGTCATTCCCGCGACAAGCTGCGCCTGGGCTTGCGTGAGCGCGGTACCCGACGGCGTCACGGCGATCAGCAACGGGCCTGCCTTCGCACCGCTGGCGGCAGCAGCTGCGATCGCGACTGCATCGACAGGCCCCTCACACACGACGACGGTCACGTCACGAAACCGCAACGGGGTGTAGAGCGTGGCGCCCTTGCTGTACACGACGGTGTGGGCGGTGTTCAGGTATCGGCACCGGCTGGTCCCGGTGACGTCGCGACCGATGGCTCCGAGCACCCGGTCGGCGTCGTCGCGGACCGGGAACAGGACGCGGCCTCGGAACCGGTCGACCGTGCCGTCCGAACCGGTGATCGTCCATCCGGCGTCGACGATCTCTGGCCCCGTGAACCCGCGCGCGAGCAGATGACAGGTCAGGCCTGCCCGCTCGGCAGGTGTGTGACCGGCCAGCGGTCGGCCTGCCTCACCCTCAAGCGGCCACAGGTCAATCCCGCGGCGCGCCAGATACAGCCGGGCGCGATCACCACGGCGACCATCCACCAAGAACGCCCACGCCGCGGCGTTGCACTCCAGGACGCGCGCGGCCGGAGTTCGATCGAACTCCGGCCCGCCGGCGTTCTGGATGCGGTGAATCGTGCGAGACATCACGGGCGCGCGGCTGGCCGTCGTGATCGAGCCGCCGGCGTCGAGCAACTCGGCGATGTGGGCGAGGGACCGAATGCCGGTGAGTTCGGTGATCAGGCCGAACACGTCGCCGTGCGCGCCACACCCGAAGCAGTAGAACCGGCCGGTGAACGGATGCACGGCACAACTCGGGGAGCGGTCCTCGTGTCGCGGGGACGGGCAGCAGATCATGAAGTCACCCATCCGACCAGGACCGATGCCGTCGACGACCCCGCAACGCGCCAGCACGTCGACGATCCCATGCTGGGTACGGACCCGCGCGATCTCCTCCGCTGTCAGTCGACCCGTCATGTCGGCCTCCGTCCGATGGGTGCTCCCACCGAACGGGCAGGGCGTCTAACGGACCGCCGCTGCGCGTGCCGCTATGTCCGCGGCGACGAATGCCCGCCACCCGTCCTCGTCGAGCAGATGGAAGTGCTCACGTCCGACGGCGCATCCCAACCGTTTGACCCACATCTCGAGCCGACGCTCGATGTCCTGGAACGCGCCGTGCCACTCGACCGGCCCGGTCAACCGCGCGGCCGCGCCGTAGCAGGCTCTCTCGAAGTCGCGGAGCGCCGCGAGCAGTTCGACGAGGTCGTTGTGCTGCCACCAGCACGGCGGCACTCGTGTCGCGTGCGGGAACCGCGCACCCAGCGTCACGACCCAGTCCCGCAACGCCGGCCACTCGAGTTCGGCTTCCGCCGGTGTGAGCGCCGGCCAGAACACCGGTGCTGGCACACCCGACGCGGGCTCACTCATCCGGCGGTGACGAGCCGCATCTCCGACTCCACCTTTGCGCGGTCTTCGCGCAGCAGCGCCGCGTCGTCCCGTTCAGTCCATGGCCGCTGTTTGAGCATGATCGGAGCCGCGGAGCGCAACAGCAGCAGCGCCGTTCCGAACCGGAGGGTGCGCAGATCGCCGACGTCCAGGACCGGAACGTCGTGCAACGACGTCGACACCGATCGCTGCCCGTCCGGGCCGCGGGACTCCCCCAAGCGGCGCTGCTGCTTGCTCCCGGTCAACGCCGACAGGTCGCGCAGGTCGGTCGCGCTGCCCGATCCGCCCAGCACCAGGCGCACGATCGCCGCATCCCAGATCGCGGCCGCGGCGTCCGCGCCCCAGCGCGCACGTGCCTGAGCGAGGGACTGCAGAACCACGATCGTAGAGATACCCGAACCGCCGCCGTCGCTCATCAGCGCTGGCAGCGACGGCAGCGGGTAGTTCGCCGCCTCATCCAGTACGACCGCCACCGGCGGATCGAGCCGGGCGCCCGGTGCCACCGCTGCCAGCCTGCGGGCTGTCTCGGTGATCTCGTCGACCAGGGCGCTGACCAGGGTCGCGGTGGCCGAGGCCCCCGAGGCGGTGCCGAGCAGGTAGATCGTTCCCCGCGAACGCAGGAACGCCTCCACGTCGAACTGCTCCCCCGACCCGGGCGAGACCGCCTCAAGCACCATTGGGTCGGCCAGCGGCGCGAACACGTTCGCCACCATCGACCACGTCGAGTCACGCTGGCGCGGATCCGACGCCAAGATCGCCTCCAGCGCGCTGCCCCACGCCACCGTCGCACGCGGATGGGTCACCAGCACGTCGACGGCATCCTGCGCCGCGACAGGAGACAACGACCAGCGGTACACCTCAGCCGCCGACCGACCGTCCAGCGCCGCGGCGTGCAACAGACACCGCACCGCGATCAGGCATTGCTGCGACCAGAACGAGCCATGCTCGACCCCATCGCCCGGATCAGCGCACAGTGCACGAGCGCGCGCCAACGCGACCCGCGGTCGCTCGCAACCGTTGATAGGCGACCACCGCGCACCCATCCCCAGCCCTGACAAGCCCTGCGGGTCGAACACCGCGACCGGCCCGAGCCGGCTTCGGGCACGCATCGTCGCCGTCAGATTGTCCGGGCGCGTGCTGGTCGTGACGACCGCTCCCGGCGCGTCCAGAATCGCCGGGACGACCGTGTGCAGACCCTTGCCGGACCTCGGCGGCCCGAGGACCACCAGCGAATCCTCGACCGACATCCAGCACTCGACGCCGCGCGAACTCCCCAGCCGGTACCCGAGATCCGCACTCGACGGACGCTCCAAGCCTGGCCGCAGGACGACCGCGCGCCGCGCCAACTGCCTCCGGCCAGCAGCGCGGCGAATCGCATCCCTGCCCGCCAGACCGGCGATGGCCACCGATTGGCGCGTGCCTCCGAAGACGCGACGCACCGCCAGCGCCACAGCCACGCCGACTGCCAGAACGGCCGCGGTCACAGACCAGTACAACGGCGCAGGGCCGACCGCCGTCCACCACGCCGCGGACGGATCCAAAGGGTGCGCGATGGCCAGCACGACCGCGCCGAGGTGCCCGCGCGGGGCGCGGTGCCCGCTCAGCAGCGACGATCCCGCGGCGCCGACCCAGAGCAACGTACCCACGCCGACGCCGACCGCCATCACGTAAAGGGGCAAGTCGCTCCGTCGGTCCACGGTCCACTCCGCTCCGCTTGGTCACCTGTCGACCTTTGGTGCTTCGCGTATGACCAACCGCCTTCCGCTGGACGGAGGTGCTGAATGTCGGCGATCAGGCCTCGCCGTACATCCGGGCGTTCGTGTCGAAGAGCGCGAGTTCGCCTTCTGTACATAGGTGTCTGACGATGAAGGCGCGATCACGGATGCGCCACAGCCCTTCGCCCTGGACCAGGGTGGGCAGCTCCTTCGCCTCGGTGCTGGACAGCCCGAGCGCGGCGGCGGTCTTGTCGGCCTCGCCGGACTCCTGCGCGTAGATGATCTTTGTGCTGCAGTCCGCGAGTAGGCCGAGGGCGAGGTTGCGCGCTTGCGAGTTGGCGTCGCCGACGGCGTCGAGATCGGAAAGGCGGTGGATCACCATGAGGTTGGCGATGCCAAGCGCGCGCGACAGCTTCCACTGGGACTGCATCCGCGCCAGCAGCGACGCCTGTCGCAGCAGTCGCCACGCCTCGTCGTAGATCACCCAGCGCTGACCCGCGCCCGGATCGGCGAGCGCGGCTTCCATCCACGCCGAGGCGCAGGTCATGACGAGCGCGATCAGGTGGTCCGAGCCTTGGATGCGCGACAAATCGAGAGACACCATCGGCAGTGACGGGTCGAAGCGCGTCGTCGATGGTCCGTCGAACAGCCCGGACAGGTCGCCGCGCACCAGGCGGTTAAGCGCGTGAGCCACCTGCCTCCCGTCGGCCACGAGTTCGTCCACCGTCGAGCCGTGAACGGCGTTGCCCGGCTCGAACAGCGCGCCGACAACGTGAGGCAGGGTCGGCACGCTGTTGTCCCGAACGGTCGCGTCGAGCGCGGCGAACAGCGCCGTCGACTCGACGGCGTGCAGTGCCCGCCCGAGAGCCGACTCAGCGACGGCGCGCAGGAGATCCCGACGCCGGGCAGTGACCGCGGCTCTCCATGCCGCGTCGTCGCCGGTCGTGCCGCGCGGTCCCTCGTCGAGTGGGTTCAACCGCGTCGCCAGCCCGCCGCCGAGTTCGATCGCCTGCCCTCCGACCGCGCGGGCTACGGCGCTCCACTCCCCCTTCGGGTCGCCGGGTACGTAGACCCGGCGGCCGAAGGCGATCGACCTCGTCGCTATTGCCTTCGCCAGTGTCGACTTGCCCTTGCCGACGACGCCGGCCAGCAGGCAATTCGGGTTGGTCAGCGCGCCGGAGCGATACAGCACCCAGGGGTCGAAGCAGAACGACGATCCGGACCAGGCGTCCTGACCGATGAACAAGCCTTCAGCGCCGAGGCCGGCTTCGGCGAGGAACGGGTACGCGCCTGCAAGTACTTCGCTGGTCGCGCGGTGCGGTGGGACTCGGAACCGCCGGTAGCTTCGCAGCGCGTCTGGACCGGTCTCACCGCCAGCGGGGAGGTAGCCGGCCTGCTTGCGGTCCGCGCGTTCGGCGGCCAGCATCGCGCGCCGCGCCTCAAGGTCGGCTCGCTTGCCTGCCTGTTCCGCAGCCCGGGCTCGGCGTGCGATCCGCCGGCGCGAGGAACGGTCCAGCTCCGACGGGGTGAACAGTGCCGCGGCCACGGTGCGGGCGCCCGGCGCGTGCTCGCGGATGACGGGCTCTTCGCGGCAACTCCGTGGCCGTTGCAGCTCGGGCTCCCCGATGTGGACGTCGCTGCCATCGACACGCACCACGAAGTGGTCACGGGTGCCGGGCATCAGTACACCGGACGGCCGAGTGGGAGTGCGGCGACGGTGAATGCCTGCGCCTGCTGGCCGTGAAGCACCCGCGTTTCGCATCCGCTGAGCACCGCGGCCCGTTGCGTCGCCGCGACGGCGCTCGCGAGTTCGTCGCGAGTCGCGGCAGTGATGGCAACGAAGCCCGAGAACCGCACGTCGACGTGACCGGAGACGAGCGCGCGCTCGCGGGACAGGACGTCCGCGTACTCCTGCTCGGCGGCCAGATCGGTGATCTTTCCGATGCGTGCGCTCTGCTGCGCCTCGGTGAGGTACTCGACCTTCTCCTTGCGGATCGCCCGTAGTGCCTCCCCGGTGCCGAGAGGTTTGGCGACGATCGAGATCGACTTGCGGACGTTCTGCAAGAACACCAGCGAATGCAGGAAGTACGGCGCGACGTCGATGCGCGGCCACTCGCTGATCCACAGA
>SCQZ01000072.1 GCA_004299665.1 Jatrophihabitans sp. | reverse complement strand
CGCCGCCGCCGCCGGGTACATGTTCATCGCCGGCGGCATCGGCGAGCGGGAAGTTGTTGCGCGGCCCGACGACCTCGACGCGGTCACCCGCACGCAGTCGCTCGTGGACCGCCGCCGATCCGCCCTGGCTGCTCGGCTCGCGCAGGACCGCGATGCGCCAGGTGCGACGGTCGGACGGATCGCCGCACAGCGAGTACTGCCGGGTGATGACGCCGGGCAGGCGCAGGTCGATGTGCGCGCCCGGCTCCCACGGCGGAAGCTCTCCGCCGTCCGGGGGCTCCAGCAGTAGCGAGACGACACCCTCGGCCTCCCATCGGACCTGTCGGACGAGCAGTTGCAGCCGCTGTTCCTGATGGGTCTGGTGCATGAGACATTCCTTCACTAGGGGACCCAGGTGAGGCCGTCGGCGCCGCCCGGCTCGAGCCGGGCCAGAGCCATCGACGCGGCCTGGTGTGAGCCGGGCTCCAGTTCGAGACGAAGAGGGTCCTCGCCCGCCAGCACCAGCGCGTCGAGTTCGCCCAATAGGTGCCGTCCCTCGGCCAGGACCGATCCGGACACGGCGACGAGGACGACGATCTCGCCTTCGGTTCGCGTCACCTCGGTCCGCGTGCTGACGTCGATGACGTCCGCATGCGGTGTCGCCGCATGCGGATCCGCGGTGACGGCAAGTACGACGGGACCCCCCGGCCGGTGGAGTTCCGCGACGGCCGTCGCGGTTCCGGCCGCGGCGGCTGATGCGCTGCCGGCGTCCGATATCCGCACCTGCCACTGCCACGCCTCCCGGCGTGGCGTGTCCGGGGACGAGGCGATCTCCACCGAACCGTCCGGTGTGGTGCGGTGCGAGTTGGCTCGCAGCAGCAGTCTCATCTCGACGTGCCTCCTTCGGGCGATGCAGCTACCGCCGCCATCAGTGGCCGCGGGCGATCCACTCGTCCAGGTGGGGGGCTTCGGCGCCGACCGAGGTCTGCGGACCGTGTCCGGTGCGCACCACGGTGTCCGCGGGCAGCGTCAGGAGCCGTTCCCGGATCGAGGCGATGATCGTCGCGAAGTCGGAGAACGACCTGCCGGTCGCCCCGGGTCCGCCGTGGAAGAGCGTGTCGCCGGAGAAGAGCGTCCCGAGCGCGGGAAGCCAGAAGCACACCGAGCCCGGGCTGTGCCCGGGGGTGTGCAGGACCTGGAGTTCCACGCCCGCAACGGCGAGACTTTCCCCGTCGGCCAGCGGCGTGAACATGCGGTCCCCGTGGACACGCGACCACAGCATCGCGTCGCCCGGATGCAGCCGGACCGGCGCGCCGTACCTGTCCGCGAACGCGACCGCCGCGCCGACATGGTCGTCGTGCGCGTGCGTGCAGAGCACCGCGCGAACGTGTCGCCCGCCGACCATCTCACCGATCGGCCCGGGCGCGTGCGGCGCGTCGATCACGACGCACTCCTCGCCGTCGCCGATCACCCAGACGTTGTTCTCGACGTCCCACGTGCCGCCGTCCAGGCTGAATGTGCCGGCGACGACCGCGTGCTCGATCACGGGTGCCATCTACAGCACCACCACCGAGCGCAGCACGTCGCCGGTGTGCATCTTCGCGAACGCGGACTCGACACCGTCGAGCGTGATCCGCTCGCTCACGAACCGATCCAGCGGCAGCCGTCCCTGCAGGTACAGGTCGATGAGCATCGGGAAGTCACGGCTGGGCAGGCAGTCGCCGTACCAGGACGACTTCAGGGCGCCGCCACGCGCGAAGAGGTCCAGCAGCGGCAGGTCGAGACGCAGGTCGGGCGTCGGAACCCCGACCAGCACGACCGTCCCGGCCAGGTCGCGGCTGTAGAACGCCTGCCGGTAGGTCTCGGGGCGGCCGACCGCGTCGATGACGACGTCGGCGCCGACACCACCGGTCAGGTCACGGATGGCCCCGACCACCGCGTCCTCGTCCAGATCACGGGAGTTGACGGTGTCGGTCGCGCCGAGTGCGCGGGCGCCTGCGAGCTTGCGGTCGTCCAGGTCCACCGCGATGATCTTCGCCGCCCCCGCGAGCCGGGCGCCGGCCACCGCGGCCGTGCCGACGCCACCGCAACCGATGACCGCGACCGTGTCGCCGCGGCCCACCGCGCCGGTGTTGATCGCCGCGCCGAGGCCGGCCATGACGCCGCAGCCGAGCAGGCCCGCGACCTCGGGAGCCGCGGCGCGATCGACAGGCGTGCACTGCCCGGCCGCGACCAGCGTCTTCTCGGCGAACGCGCCGATGCCAAGCGCCGGGGACAGTTCGGTGCCGTCCTCGAGGGCCATCCGCTGCGCGGCGTTGTGGGTGTCGAAGCAGTACTGCGGGCGGCCGCGGCGGCAGGCCCGGCACTGCCCGCACACCGCGCGCCAGTTCAGGATCACGTAGTCGCCCGGCGCCACGGTGGTGACGCCGTCCCCGACGCTCTCGACGATGCCGGCGGCCTCGTGACCGAGCAGGAACGGGAACGCGTCGGTGATACCGCCCTCCCGGTAGTGCAGGTCGGTGTGGCAGACCCCGCACGCCTGCACCTGCACCACCGCCTCACCCGGTCCCGGGTCGGGAATGGCGATCGTCGCCATCTCGACGGGTGCTCCGGCGCTGCGGGCGATCACGCCGCGGACGTGCTGCGTCATTGGTCCTCCATGGCGATGATGAACGGTCCCCGGCCTTTGTCTGGGATCACAGAACCATAGCTAGGCTGCGGGGTGTGGCGGTGGTCCCCGCGGCGGCTCAGGTCCTGTCCGTCCTGCGCTACCTGGCACGGCAGGCCGGGCCGGTACCGGCCGCGGCGATCAGCCGCGACGTCGCGCTGCCCCGCTCGACCACCTACCACCTGTTGGACACCCTCATCCGCGACGGCTTCGTGGTGCACCTGCCCGAGGAGCGCCGGTACGGCCTCGGACTCAGCTCCTACGAGCTGGCATCCGGGTACAGCCGGCAGGCGCCCCTGCAGCGCATCGCCCGCGTTCCCCTGGGCGCGCTGGTCGACCGCACCGGCCACAACGCGCACCTGGCGGTCCTGCACGGCCGGGAGGTCATCTACCTGATCGAGGAACGCGCACCCGGGCGCCCGCCGCTGGTCACCGACGTCGGGGTGCGACTGCCGGCCCACCTGACCGCCAGCGGACGGGCCATCCTGGCGCACGTGCCCGCGAGCCAGGTCCGCGCCCTGTTCCCCGACCAGTCGGCCTTCGTCATGCGTAACGAGCGCGGCCCGACCACGATCTCGGCCCTGCGGCGGCTGCTCGCCGACACCCGCCGTCGCGGCTTCGCCGAGGAGGACGGGGAGGTCACCCCCGGCTTCTGTTCGGTCGGCGTCGCGGTGCTCGACCACACCGGCCATCCGGTCGCGGCCGTCGCGGTCACGTACCCGTCCACGGCGGTCGGCTCGGGCGAGGGCGCCGGCCTCGCGTCCCAGGTGGCGCGCACGGCACGCACCCTGAGCAGCCGTGTCGGCGCCCGTCCGGTGGGCTGAGCGCGGATCTCGGATCGCGCCGCAGCGACTATCACAGCTCCAGGGCGCGGGCGAGCGGCACCCCGCATCGGTAGGCCAGGTGCACGTGGTTCGGAGCGTCCAGGACCGTGAGATCGGCGCGTGCCCCCGGCCGCAGGACGCCCACGTCGTCGCGGCACAGCGCCCGGGCACCGCCCGCGGTGGCCGCCCACAGCGCCTCGGCCGGGGTCATGCCCAGATCCCGGACCGCCAGGGCGATCACGAACGGCATGGACGTGGTGAAGCAGGTTCCGGGGTTGCAGTCGGTGGCCAGCGCGAGCGTCGCGCCCGCGTCCAGCAGGCGCCTCGCGTCCGGGTAGGGCGAGCGGGTGGAGAACTCCACGCCCGGCAGCAGCGTCGCGACGGTGGCGCTCCCCGCGAGCGCGTCGACGTCGGCACGGGCCAGGTGGGTGCAGTGGTCCACGCTGGCGGCCCCGAGCGCGACCGCGAGGGCCACGCCCGGGCCGCGCGCGAGCTGGTTGCCGTGCACCCGCAGGCCCAGCCCGGCGCCGCGCCCCGCGAGCAGGATGGCCTCGGCCTCCTCGCCGGTGAAGGCGTGCGGGCTGGCGGGCTCGCAGAACACGTCGATCCAGCGGGCATGGGGCGCGCAGGCGGCGAGCATCTCGCCGGTCACGAGCGCGACGTAGTCCTCGCGCGCGACGCCGGGTGGGACGACGTGACCGCCGAGGTAGGTGGTCTCGCTCGTCACCTCCCCCGCCAGCCGAAGAGCCCGCTGCTCGTCGGCGACGGTCAGGCCGTAGCCGCTCTTGACCTCGACGGTGGTGGTTCCCTGCGCGCGCATCTCCGCGACACGCGAGGCCAGCAGGCGCCGTAGCTCGTCGTCGTCCGCCGCCCGGGTGGCGGCCACGGTCGTGGCGATGCCGCCGCCGTCGTACGGCACACCGGCCATCCGGGCCGCGAATTCGGCGGACCGCTCGCCGGCGAAGACGAGGTGGGCGTGGGAGTCGACGAAGCCGGGAACAACCGCGCGCCCGCCGAGATCGCGACGCCGGTCGCACGGCGGCGCCGCCGACGACGGCCCGATCCAGGCGATCGCCGCATCGGTGACGACGACGGCGGCGTCCCGGACCAGCCCGAGTTGCGAGCCGTCACCGACCGAGCGGTCGTTGGTCACGAGCTCGGCGATGCCCGTCAGGAGCAGGCTCACGATGCACTCACGGGCACGTTCACGATGGCCTCCACAGCGGTTCGATCGCCTCGCCCAGCAGCCGCCCCACGTCGCCGAGCCGGTGCCGGCCGGACTCGACGACCACCCGCCCGTCCACCACGACCGTGTCGATGTCGCAGGCGGTCGCGGTGAGCAGGATCTGGGCCGGGTCGCTGCCCGCGGTGCGGACCGAGTCGAGCCGGACGGCGACGAGGTCCGCCCGCGCGCCGGCCTGCAGCCGGCCCGCGTCGGGCCAGCCCAGCGAGGCGTGGGCGGTCAGGGCCTCCAGCAGCGCCTGCGGCGAGAACGCGCCGCGGTGCCCCGAGGAGAGGCGCTCGTGCATCTCGAGGGCACGTGCCTCCTCAATCAGGTCGGTCACGGCGTGCTGGTCCGAGCCGAGGGAGAGCGGGCAGCCGGCCCCCGCCAGCGCGAGCGCCGGCCCGATGCCGTCGGCCAGATCCCGCTCCGTGGTCGGGCACAGGCAGGCGGTAGTGCCGGTCCGGCCGAGGCGCAGCACGTCGTCACCGCTCAGGTGCGTCGCGTGGACCGCGGTGGTCGCGGGCCCCAGGACGTCGGCGTCGTCGAGCAGCGCCGCCGGGGTACGCCCGTAGCGTGCCAGGCACGCCTCGTTCTCCGCGGGTTGCTCGGACAGGTGCACGTGCAGGGGCCGCCCCGCCGCGGCGGAGACGACGGCCGGCAGCTCCTGGGCCGGCACCGCCCGCACCGAGTGCACCGCAGCGCCGACGCGCATCCCCGGGGAGGGCCGCAGCGCCGCGACCCGTCCCGCCCAGTCCGCGGCGTCCGCATCGCCGAAGCGCAGTTGCGGACCGGACAGCGGGGTGTGTCCGTCGGCGTCGAGCCCGCCGGCGAGGTAGCAGGTGTCCAGCAACGTGAGCCGGATCCCGGCGTCGCCGGCCGCCTGCCGCAGCGCCTCGGCCATGGCGTTCGGATCGTCGTAACGGCCCCCGCCGGGCGCGTGGTGCAGGTAGTGGAACTCACCGACCGTGCTCACCCCGGCGAGCGCCATCTCGGCATAGGTGGCCCGCGCGAGGGCCAGGTACGAGTCGGGGTCGAGCCGGGCCGCGACGGCGTACATCTGCTGCCGCCAGGTCCAGAACGTCCCGCCCCTGTCATGGGTCCTGCCCCGGACGGCCCGGTGGAAGGCATGGCTGTGCGCGTTCGCGAACCCGGGTAGCACCACGCCGGGCAACCGGCGCGCGTTCCCCGGTTCGGCGCCGGCACGCACGGCGGCGAACCGGCCGTCGGCGACCTCGAACAGCACGTCGCGCGCCGGGCCGTCAGGCAGCAGGGCACGCGGCGCGAACCACCGCGACGAGGTGGTGCTCACCCGGTGAGCTCCACCAGCGCGGCGGTCAGGGCGCTGACCCCGGCCAGGCAGTCCTGCGGTTCGGCGTATTCGGCCGGCGAGTGCGAGACTCCGGTCGGGTTGCGAACGAACAGCATCGCCGCCGGGACGCCCGCGGCCGCCAGGATCCCGGCGTCGTGCCCGGCACCCGTGCCCAGCACCGGTGCGCCGTCCAGGATCGCCGCCAGCCGCGTCACCAGGGCGGCGTCGAAGGCGGTGTCAGCGGTGAAGGACTCCTCGGTGATCGTGCCCCCGCCGGCGGCGCCGACCGCGGCGGCCACCGCGCGCACCGCGCGCTCGCGCGGTCCGCGGGCGTCGAGCCAGGCGCTGACCGCCGACGGGATCGCGTTCACGCCGTTCGGTTCCACCCGTACCTTGCCCACGGTCGCCACGCAGTCGTGCGCGCCGGCCTCGCGCCGGGCGGCGAGGACGACCTCCGCCAGGCGGAGCATCGGATCGTCGCGGTCGGCCAGTCGGGTGGTGCCGGCGTGGTTCGCCTCCCCGTTCAGGTCGAGCCGCCAGCGGCCGTGCGGCCAGATGGACGATCCGACCGCCACCGCACGGCCCAGATCGACCAGGGCCCGGCCCTGCTCGACGTGCAGTTCGACGAAGGAGGAGACGCGCCGCAGCGCCTCCTCGTCGCGCCCGAGGCGTTCCGGGTCCAGGCCCGCGGCGCGCACCGCCTCTGCCATCGTGACGCCGTCGCCGTCACGCAGGCCGGCCGCCCGGTCCGCGGCGAGCGCGCCGGTCAGGATCCGCGACCCGGCGCAGGCGACGCCGAAGCGGGCCCCCTCCTCGTCGCCGAAGTTCACCACCCCGATCGGCCGCGAGGGCACGAAGCCCTGCCCGCGCAACGCGTCCACCGCGGCCAGCGCGGACACCACGCCCAGCGGACCGTCGAAGGCGCCGCCGTCGGGCACCGAGTCCAGGTGCGACCCCGTCACGACCCCGGGCTCCGCGTCCGGGTCACCCCACCAGGCCCACTGGTTCCCGGCCCGGTCGAGTGTGAGTTCCATGCCGCGTGCCTGCGCTTCCGCGGCGAACCACTCGCGCAGGTTCGCGTCCTCGCCGGTCCAGGCGTAACGCCGGTATCCGCCCGTCCGTGCGTGGCGCCCGATCGGCTCGAGCGCCGCCCACATCGACTCGAAGCCGGTCATGCCCCGGTCATGCCTCGGCCATCGGGATGCGCACGCCGCGCTCCTGCGCCACGTCGGTGGCCAGCTCGTAGCCGGCGTCGACGTGCCGGATCACACCCATCCCCGGGTCGTTGGTCAGCACCCGCTCGATCTTCGCAGCCGCGAGGTCGGTGCCGTCGGCGACGGTGACCTGGCCGGCGTGGATGGAGCGGCCCATGCCCACCCCGCCGCCGTGGTGGATCGACACCCAGGTCGCGCCGGAGGCGGTGTTGACCAGCGCGTTGAGCAGCGGCCAGTCGGCGATCGCGTCCGACCCGTCGGCCATGGCCTCGGTCTCCCGGTACGGGGAGGCCACCGACCCGCAGTCCAGGTGGTCGCGGCCGATCACGATCGGCGCACTGATCTGTCCCGACGCGACGAGTTCGTTGAACCGCACGCCGGCCCTGTCGCGCTCGCCGTACCCGAGCCAGCAGATCCGCGCCGGCAGCCCCTGGAATGCGACCTTGTCCCGTGCGGCACGGATCCACCGGTGCAGGTGGTCGTTCTCGGGGAACAGGTCCAGGATCGCCTGGTCGGTCACCGCGATGTCCCGGGGGTCGCCCGAGAGCGCGGCCCAGCGGAACGGGCCCTTCCCCTCGCAGAACAGCGGGCGGATGTAGGCCGGAACGAACCCGGGAAAGTCGAAGGCGCGCGCGAAGCCGCCCTGGCGGGCCTCGTCGCGGATCGAGTTGCCGTAGTCGAACACCTCCGCGCCGCGGTCCAGGAAGCCGACCATCGCCGCGACGTGCCTGGCCATCGACGCCCGCGCCCGATCGGTGAACTCCTCCGGCTTCGCGGCGGCGTAGTCGTGCCAGTCGCCGACCTCGACGCCCTCGGGCAGGTAGGACAGCGGGTCGTGCGCGGAGGTCTGGTCGGTCACGATGTCGATCGCGACGTCCCGGCGCAGCAGTTCGGGCAGCACGGTGGCGCAGTTGCCGACCAGCCCCACCGACAGCGCCCGGCGCTGCGCCTTGGCCCGTTCGCAGCGGGCGATCGCGTCGTCGAGGTCGTCGGCGACCTCGTCCAGGTACCGGTGCTCGACGCGGCGGCGCAGCCGGGACTCGTCGACGTCGATCACGAGGCACACGCCGCCGTTGAGCGTGACGGCCAGCGGCTGCGCGCCGCCCATCCCGCCGCAGCCGCCGGTCACGGTCAGCGTGCCGGCCAGCGTGCCCGAATACCGTTTCGCCGCGATGGCGGCGAAGGTCTCGTAGGTCCCCTGCAGGATGCCCTGCGTGCCGATGTAGATCCACGATCCGGCCGTCATCTGCCCGTACATGGTCAGGCCGAGTTGCTCCAGGCGGCGGAACTCGGGCCAGGTCGCCCAGTCACCGACGAGGTTCGAGTTGGCGATCAGCACCCGCGGCGCCCATTCGTGGGTGCGCATGACGCCGACCGGCTTGCCGGACTGCACGAGCATCGTCTCGTCGTCCGCCAGCGTGGTCAGGGTGCGCACCATGGCGTCGAACGCGCCCCAGCTGCGGGCCGCGCGGCCGGTGCCGCCGTAGACGACCAGGTCGTCGGGACGCTCGGCCACCTCCGGGTCGAGGTTGTTCTGCAGCATCCGCAGCGGCGCCTCGGTCTGCCACGACCGGGCGGTGAGGGTGGTGCCGCGCGGAGCGCGGACGGGGCGTGCGCCTTCCATGGGGATTCCCTTCGACGATTCAGCGGAGCGGGCCGGTGACGGACTCGGCCGCGGCGAGTGCCTCCCCGCTGACGACGCAGCGGTGCGCGGCGGCGATCTCCGGGGCCAGGAACCGGTCTGCGCCCGGCCCCGCGACGGTGCGACGCACTGCGTCGCGGACGGCGCCGGTCGCGGGGGCGGGCGCGAGCGGGGCCCGCAGGTCCAGCGCCCGGGCAGCGGTGAGCAGTTCGA
>SCQZ01000071.1 GCA_004299665.1 Jatrophihabitans sp. | reverse complement strand
GACGGGCAACATCGCGTTCTACGGCCCCGCCATTGCCCCCGTCGGCGCGACGATCACCGTCTGCCCGTCCCTGGGGGTCGGGCAGCAGGTCGCCTACGTCCCGCCGCCGGCACCGCCGGCCAACCCGGCCGGCCCGTCCAACCCTCCGGCGAGCAGCGGCGCCCCCGCGCCGGCGCCCGGCGGTGGCAACAACAACGGCAACGGAAACGGCCACGGGCACCCGCCCGGCACCGGGGGCTGACGCGGGCCCGGTCAGCCCAGCTGGCGCCGGACCTCCTCGCTGACGCGGCGCCCGTCCGCGCGGCCCGCGACCCGCGGCTGCACCAGCTTCATCACCGCGCCCAGCTGGGCCGGACCTGCCGCACCGGACTCGGCTATCGCCTGCCGCACCAACTCGGCGAGCTCGTCGTCGGCGAGCTGCGCGGGCAGGTAGCGGTCGATTACGGTGCCCTCAGCGCGCTCGCGCCGTGCGAGCTCGGGCCGGCCCGCGGCGTCGAACGCCTCGGCCGCCTCCCGACGCTTCTTCGCCTCGCGCCCCAGCACCCGCAGGACCTCCTCGTCCGACAGCGAGCGCGCCTGTTTCCCGGCGACCTCCTCGGTCGTGACGGCGGTCAGCGCCATGCGCAACGTCGCGGTGGTCAGCTCGTCGCGCGCCTTCATCGAGGCGTTGAGGTCGGCCTGCAGACGGGCCTTGAGCCCGGGCGTGTCCAGGGGCGGCATGCCCTCCACCGTAGCGACGATACGGTGGCCGTCATGCCGCATCGGATGCTCGTGACCGGCGCGGGGATCGCCGCGGCCGGTGCCGGGTGTCTCGCCTACGCCGCCGGCTACGAGGCGAACGCCTTCACCCTGCGGCGCTTCGACGTCCCGGTGCTCCCGCCCGGCGCCGCCCCGATCCGCGTGCTGCACGTGTCGGACCTGCACATCGTCACCGGCCAGCAGCGCAAGCTCGCCTGGGTGCGCGGGCTCGCCGCGCTGCGACCGGACCTGGTGGTCAACACCGGGGACACGCTGTCGGCCGACGACGCGATCCCCGACGTGCTCGAGGCACTGGAGCCGCTGTTCGCCTTCCCGGGCTGCTTCGTCCCGGGCAACAACGACTACTTCGCGCCGTCCCGCAAGAGCCCGCTGCGCTACTTCTCGCCGCGTCGCGGCGTCCCGCGGACCGCACCGCTGCCGTGGCCGGGACTCGCGGCGGCGATGTCCGGCGCCGGATGGCTCGACCTGACCCACCGGCGCGCCGCGGTGCCGGCCGGGGCGGCGACGATCGCACTGGCCGGCACGGACGACCCGCACCTGTACCGGGTGCGCTACGCGCGGATCGCAGGCCCGGCGGACCCGTCCGCGACGGTGCGGATCGGGGTCGTCCACTCGCCCGAGCCGTACCTGCTGCGCGAGTTCGCCGCGGACGGCTACGACCTCGTGCTGGCCGGACACACGCACGGCGGACAGGTACGGATCCCGTTCGGCCCCGCCGTGGTCACCAACTGCGGCATCGACGTGCACCGGGCCCGCTGGCTGCACCGGTGGGACGCGCGGATGTGGTTCCACGTCTGTGCCGGCGTGGGCACCAGCCCGTACCTGCGCTTCCGCTTCGCCTGCCGCCCGGAGGCGTCGCTGCTCACGCTGGTGCCGCGCCGCGGCTGACCGGCCGCACTCCGGGTGGCCGCCGGCTTCGGTGCGCCCGTCGTCACGGCGACGGTTACCCGACGGCCCTGCGGGCCGCCGCCGCCCGGTACCGCTCCAGCCAGCCCGCCCGCAGCGCCTTGGCGACCGCGCCGAGTTGCGAGGAGGTGCCCAGCTTGGTGAGGATGCCGCGGACGTGGGCGCGGACGGTGGTGTCCGACACCGTCCAGCTGCTCGCGATGTCGCTCACCGACCGACCGTCGGCCAGCGCGACGAGCACCTCGCGCTCCCGCTCGGTCAGGTGCTCGAACGGTGCGAGATCGGACGCCTCGCGCGCGCGGTGACGGCGCAGGTCGGCGAGCATCCGTGCCCGGCCCATCTCGTCGAGCACCCCGATGCCCTGCAACGCGGCGGTGGCCGTGTCCAGCAGGGCCGCGAACCCCTCGCGCTTGTGCTGCACCCCCACCGCCCCGGCCTCCCAGGCCCGCCCCAGGGTCACCGGGTCGTCGAGGCCGCTGACGACCAGCACCCGGCATCCGGCGGCCGCAAGCGGCGCGACGAGATCCACGGCGTTACGGCCGCCGCCCAGGTCGAGGTCGAGCAGGACCAGTTCGGCGCCCGTGCCGGTGATGCGCGCGAGCAGCGCCGGGACAGGCGAGGCGGGGATCGGGACGACGGCCGCGTCGATCCCGCGTGCGGTCAGCGCGCCCGCCAGCATGTCCGCGACGAGCGCATGGTCCTCGACGATCGCGACGCGCGCCATCACGCCGCTCCGGCGGCGTCGACCCGGGCCGTGGGCACCGTGATCATGACGCGGGTGCCGCCGCCGGGCCGTTCGGTGACGCGCAGCGCGCCGCCGTGCTCCCGCATCGCCCGCTCCGCCGTGTAGAGGCCCAGCCCGCTTCCCGCGACCGCGACCTCGGCGCCCCGTTCGGCGCGGAGCAGCACGCGATCGCGGTCGGCCTCGGGGATGCCCGGGCCGTCGTCGTCGACGACGACCGTGACGTGCCCCGCCTCGACGACGGACCGGACCGTCACCGTGGCGCCGGGAGCGTGCGTCGCGCTGTTGGCCAGCGCGTTCGCGAGCGCGCCCGCGACGGCGCCGGGCTGTCCGACGACAGCCGGCCCGGACAGTTCCGCGTGCACCGCCAGCCCGGACAGGCGCTGCGCCGTGACCACCGGTTCCAGCACGTCCCGCAGCGTGAAGGTCTGCGGCGGCTGGACGGGGGCGGGGGCGACGAGTCCCACGAGTCTGGTCAGTTCGGCGCGAACGAGCCGCGCCAGCGCCGGATCGGCCCGTTCGCGCAGCGCGGCCTCGATGCCCAACGCGGCGGTGAGCGCGTCGTGGCGTTGCTCGGCGGCGCGCTCCTCGGACTCCCTGATCCGCTGCCGCGCGCGGCCGAGCGCGGCGTCGATCGCCAGCAACCGGTTGCTGCTCGCCGCCTGCGCGTCGCGCAGCCCGGCGATCACGACGCCCAGGATGACGGTGGCGGCGGCCAGCAGCAGGGCGGCCGACACATCCTCGGCGCCCCGGCCGACGATGCGCAGCCCGACGGTGTGGGTGAGGCTGCCGGCGGCGAGCAGCGCCATCGCACCGGCCCAGCGCCGTCGGTCCAGAGTGCCGGCGAGCCCCGCGAAGCGGGCGGCCAGCACCGTCCAGCCCGCGGTGGCGAGGGCGCCCACGGCCAGCCAGGCCGTGGATCTGTCGCCGCGGGCCAGGACGGTGCGAACGGCCGGCGTGCCCAGGACCAGGCCGATCGCGGTGTAGCCGACCAGACCGGCCGCGAGCACCCTGCCCACCGACCGGCCGATCCTCGGTAGTCCCGTGCGCACGCTGAGCGCGAAGATCAACAAGGTGGGCCACAGCACGAGGGTGCGCGCCAGCGACAGTTCCTGCGGGCTGTTGCCGACACGGCTGAAGACCTGCATGCCACCCAGCACCGCGATCGCCATGCCGAAGGTGACCAGCGCGACGCCGTTCCACTCCAGCAACGGGTCCGCGGCGGTGCGCGCCCGGATCAGTTGGATCACACCGGCCGCGAGCAGTGCCACCGCGGCGAGCGCCGCAGCCAGGTCGAACAGCAGCCCGGAGGAGCCCGGGACCAGGTGAGGCAGGGTGAGCGCGAGTACCACCCATCCGAGCAGCCCGCAGCCCACCGAACGCAGCAGATTGCGCTGACCGATCACGTTCGCCCCCGTCGGGAGCGTCCGTAGCCGGAGGTGGCCCCGTGCCGCACGATCCTCGACGCGACGTCCCAGATCGCAAGCTAGGCGCGGCGTACGACAGTCTGCAATGGACCCGCCCGGTTTACGCGCCTATGCGATAAATACGTGCGGAGTGGGCCTAACAGCAACCACACGACTTGGGCGGTCGGCGCACCGGGTCCTGCCGCGCGCGCCTTCTCCCCCGGCGCCCGGCCGGCCACGTGAGTGGCCAGGTTCGACAGCACGCGACCTCCACTCCGGGACGCGCTCGGGGCCGGTCAACCGGGCTGCGCGCCTCGGCTATGCTGGGCCGGTTGCACTGTTCCGCTCGTGCACCGGGGTGTGGCGCAGCTTGGTAGCGCGCTTCGTTCGGGACGAAGAGGCCGTGGGTTCGAATCCCGCCACCCCGACCCGC
>SCQZ01000070.1 GCA_004299665.1 Jatrophihabitans sp. | reverse complement strand
CCGGACTCGGCGACCGCCCGGTCGAGGTAGCGCTGCACGACGAACTGCAGGCTCTGGTCGATCGTCAAGGCGATCGTCGCGCCGTTGCGGGCCGGGTCCGTCACCGTCTTGCTGGCCGGGTTGACATTGCCGAGGTTGTCGACGCTGTAGGTGATGCTGCCGTCATGACCGGCCAGCAGCGCGTTGAACTCGGCCTCGATGCCCGCGGCGCCGGTGCCGTCGGAGTGGACGGTGCCGATGATGTTGGCGGCGGTCGTCCGCCCCGGATACTGGCGCTGCGTGGTCGCCTGGGTGTAGATGCCGGTCAGGCCGAGGTCGGTCACCCGCTGCGCCGCGACCGGCGAGAGGGCGGAGGCGAGCACCGCGTACTGGCCGGGTCTGGCCAGCAGCGCCTCCAGGTCCGGCGCCGGCCTATCGAGCAACGGCGCGAGCTTCGCCGCGTACGCCGCGCGCTTCGCGGCCGGCACCTGCTGCGGATCGGCGGTGATGTCCTGCGCGTGCGAGGTGTACGCCAGGACGGTGCCGTTGCGGTCGACGATCGCGCCGCGCAGCGCGTGCAACGCCACGGTGTCGACCCGTTGGGCCGCGGCGGCGCTGGCGTACTTGGCGTGGTCCAGGCCCTGCAACTGGACCAGTCGCCCGCCGATCACCAGCAGCAAGGTGCAGACGGCGGCGAACCCGAGGCGCAGCCTGCCGCTGAGTGCCCCCAGTCGCATCGGCCGCCGGTTGCGCCCGGCGGCGGACCGGCGGACAGCGGGGCGGCCGGCGGGCGGACGCGCGGCCGGTTGGCGCCGCGGCGGGACCTGGCGCGGCTGCGGTGACCCGAAGCGGCGGGGCGGATCCGGCCGGCGGGTCATCGGGTACCTCCCGGGATGGCGATGGTCGGGGTCGGCGTGGGGGTGGGCGTGGGCGACGGCGTGGCCCCCGGGCCGGGCGACGGGGCGGGTCCCGGCCCGGCGGGGCCATGCGCGCCGTCCGTCGGGGTGGGCGTCGGCGCCGGCGCGGTCGAGGTCGGCGGCGGCTTCGGTGCCGGCGGTGGTGCCACCACCGCGGCGGTGGCGGGCGCGGGACGACCCAGCAGCCGCACGGATCCGTCCGGTCCGATCTGCAGGAAGGCCGGGCTGCCCGCGGGCACCATGCCCAGCCGCGCGGCGGCGGCGGCGAGGTTGCCGGGAGCGGCGCTGTCGGCCACCTCGACGCGCAGTTGCGCGACGGATGCCGCCACGCCCGCGTCCTGCTCGGCGAGAGCGTGCCGTTGGACCTCGTTGGCGGCCGAGGCGGTGTTCAGGCCGAGGAGCAGCACCATGCCGCCGACCAGCAGGCCCAGCACCACGAGCAGGAAGGGCATGCGCGGTGCGCGCCGCGACCCGCCCTTGACCGCGCCTCGCCGCGGCGTTGTCGAGCGTTCTGTGCGAGAGAACGTCGTGGGGTGCCCTCTCATGCGGGGTCCCCGCGGCGTTGTCGAGCGTTCTGTGCGAGAGAACGTCGTGGGGTGCCTTTCATGCGGGGTCCCCGCGGCGTTGTCGAGCGTTCCGTGCGAGAGAACGTCGTGGGGTGCCCTCTCATGCGGGGTCCCCGCGGCGTTGTCGAGCGTTCTGTGCGAGAGAACGTCGTGGGGTGCCTT
>SCQZ01000069.1 GCA_004299665.1 Jatrophihabitans sp. | reverse complement strand
GTCAGTTCGTATGGTCGGTCCACTGGCCTCCATCCCAGTACCGCTGCTTTGCCTGACGTGTCGGATCCGGATACCAACCCGGGGGCGGTGCTGCGAGCAGCGGCGCGCCAGGGTAACCCACGTTCACCGTGGTACCGCCCCGCCGCCTTGGAACATTGACCCGACCGCCCGCCCCCTCCCCGCTGATCAACTCGCTCGCAGCAGCGGAAAGCCGAGGCGTTCAGCGAGTTGATCACCAGGAGCGGGACCCGGCGCGGAATCGTTCATGCAGGTGACGCGGTATGGCGCGTCCAGCGCAGGAAGATCGACGTTCAGCCGATGACGCCGGTCGCCCCCATGATCACCAGTGCGATGGTGGCCGCCAGCAGGATCGCGATGATCGCCCACACCCACCATGGGACATGCTTCTCCGGCACCGGCTCCGGCTCGGGCAGCGGGGGCGGCGGGATGTAGACCGGCGCCGGGGGCGGTGGTGGGGGCGCGATCACCCGCATCGGCAGGCCGCAGCGCACGCAGGTCTGCGCGGAGAGCAGGTTCGGTTCGGCGCAGTGCGGGCACGGTACCGAGGCCACCGTGACACGCCCGGCAGTGCCCGGCAGGCGCCGCAGCGAGTCCTCGCCCGCGCGCCCCGACGCGTCGCGGATCACCGCGCTCGGGGTCCAGAACAGCGGGAAGTCGCACTGCCGGCAGAAGTCGGCGGAGTCGCGTCGGTTCGCGGTGATCACCGCGGCGGTGCCGCACTCCGGGCAGATCACCGACTCGGCCAGCGGTTCGGGCAGCGCGGCGGGTACCGCCGGCGCCGGTGCGTCGAGGATCTCGATCTCGCCCGTGAGCGCGTCGTCCTGGGCCGCCCCCGCGGGGGCCGGCACGGGAAGTTCGGGCACGCCCGTCACCTCCGGCACGGTCGATTCAGACACGATCGCCGACCTCCTCCCGCGCGGCGGAGGTCCACACCGTCCGCCCGGCGACGACCAGTTCCGCCCGTACGTGGGCGGGCACCTCGTCGCGCACCAGCGCCACGAAGTCGTTCTCCGGCAGCCAGCCCGACGAGTCGACCTCCATGCGCACCCACGCGGTGTCCGGAGGTGCCTCGCCGTCGCGCCAGACCCCGCCGCCGTCGCTGACCCGCGCGGGGCCGCCGCTGGCCAGTTCCAGGAACCGCTGCAGGCCCCGCGCGGTGCCCCGCCACGCGAGCGTCTGCGCAGAACTGGCGACGATGCGCCGTTGCAGTTCCACCGGCAGCGACGCGTCGATGCCGTCGACCCCGATCCAGCTCCCCAGCCAGCGCACCAGGGCATCGGGCGCGACCGTGAGGTCGACGACGTTGTCGACGTTGTCGGCGTCCGCCAGCAGCGAGTCACCGAGTTCCTGGAAGATCGACACGAAGCGCACGAAGAAGTCGCTGTCGTGCAGGCCGACGGGCAACTGGTTGAGCATCCACTGCGGGCTGCGCGCGGTGGCCTGCCGGCGATCGGGGATGCCGGTGCGACGGGGGACCAGAGCCGTCACGCGGACGCCACCTCG
>SCQZ01000011.1 GCA_004299665.1 Jatrophihabitans sp. | reverse complement strand
TCATCGGGCGGGCCTCGTCGCTGTACGACGAGGTCGTCGTGGCGGTGTTCGTCAACCAGTCCAAGTCGAGCCTGTTCTCCGTCGAGGAGCGGTGTGCGCTGCTGCGCGAGGCGACCGGCGGCTACGGCAACGTGCGCATCGACAGCTTCCACGGCCTGGTCGTGGACTACTGCCGGGACAACGGCATCCCGGTGATCGTCAAGGGCCTGCGCGCGGTGAGCGACTTCGACTACGAGTTGCAGATGGCCCAGATGAACCGCGGCCTGGCCGGGGTCGACACGCTGTTCATGCCGACCAACCCGGAATACAGCTTCCTGGCATCTAGCCTGGTCAAGGAGATCGCCAAGTGGGGCGGGGACGTCTCCGCCCTGGTCCCACCGAACGTTCTCCAGCGATTGGTGGCACGCACCGGCGACTGAGCCGGCCGGGCCGGAGAGGGTGAGGATCGTGAGCGATCAGGCACTGGCCCGGGTGGACGCCCTGCTCTCCGAACTGGTCGACACCGTCGAGACCGCGCGCGCGGTGCCGATGTCGAGTTCGTGCGTGCTGCCGCGGGAGCGGATGCTCGACCTGCTCGACGAACTGCGCGACGTCCTGCCGCTGGAGATGATCGAGGCACGCCGCATCGTCGCGACGAAGGACGCCGTGCTGCACGAGGCGTACGAGCAGGCGCGGGAGGTGCGCGAACGGTCCGTGGCCGAGGCCGACACCGTGATGGCCGACGCGCGCCACCACGCGCAGACGCTCGTGGACGAGGCGCAGGGGCAGGTCCGGGACGCGTTGGCCGCATCCCACGCCGAGCACGCGCAGCTGGTCTCCTCGACCGGGGTCCACCAGGCGGCTGCGCGGGCCGCCGCCGAGTTGCGCGCGGCCGCGGAGTCCTACGACACGGCGGTGCGTTCGCAGGCCGACCATTACGCCGAGCAGGTCCGGGGTGAGGCCGATCGCTACGACGACGAGGTCCGCACCGAGGCCGACCGGGTCGCCGCCGTGACGCGCGAGGACGTGCAGCGCTACGCGGCCAAGCTGGCCGGCGACGCGGAGGCCTACACCGACCACACCCTCGCCGAACTGGTCGCGACGCTGCGCTCCGCCGCGCAGACCGCCGACCAGGGGCGGGCCGCCCTCGCCGCCCGGCGCCGGCAACCGGAGCAGATGTCGGCCTGAGAAGCGGGCTTTTCCGCTCCTGGCCCGATGTCGGCTAAGCTGGCGGGCGGCCTCAACCGACACGAGGGCCACTGTCGCATGCCTGAGAACTCGACACCGACGCGCGGCGTCCCGCACGCCGATCCGCGCAGCCCGTACGTCTTCGACCTACGGGAGCTCGGACGGCGGGCCGGGTCGCTCAAGCACTACCGGCGTAGTGTTCCCGCGCCTGCGATCGTGGGCCCGCAGCTCATCGCGGTGCCGTCCGGCGCGGTGGTGCGGCTCGACGTCCGGCTGGAGTCGGTGACCGAGGGCGTCCTCGTGACGGGTTCGGTCACCGCCCCGGTCAGCGGCGAGTGCGCACGCTGCCTGGAGCCGGTCCGCGACGAACTGGCCGTCGAGCTGTGCGAGCTGTTCGCCTACCCGGACAGCGCCACGGATCGCACGACCGAGGAGGAGGAGGTCCACCGGGTCGACGGCGATTACCTCGACGTCGAGCCGGTGGTGCGTGACGCGGTCGTGCTGGGCCTGCCCTTCACCCCGCTGTGCCGGCCGGACTGCGCCGGGCTGTGCCCCACCTGCGGGGGGCGGCTCGACGACCTGCCGCCCGGCCACGCGCACGAGCAGATCGACCCCCGCTGGGCCGCCCTGGCGTCCCGGCGGGACACCGACACCGCAAGCAAGGAGTAGGACGTGGCTGTCCCGAAGCGCAAGACCTCGCGCAGCAACACCCGGTCGCGCCGGTCGCAGTGGAAGACCAGCGCCCCGACGCTCGTCGTGTGCCCGAACCGGGCCTGCGGCGCGATGAAGCTGCCGCACACCGCGTGCTCGAACTGCGGGCAGTACGACGGCCGGCAGGTCGTCGCTGTCTAGCGTCGCCCGCTGAGCGGCACCGTCGCCGGCATCGGTCAACATGGACCGGATCCCGGAGCCCGCTGAGCAGGGCCGGCTCGCCGAGGCGCTCGGCGTCGAGATCGACGCCGAGCTGCTGCGTCACGCCCTGACCCATCGCTCCTACGCCTACGAGAACGGCGGGCTGCCCCACAACGAACGGCTCGAGTTCCTCGGGGACTCGGTGCTCGGCGTGGTCGTCACCGACGCGCTGTTCCGCGCGTACCCGGACCTGCCGGAGGGCAGGCTCGCCAAGCTGCGCGCTTCGATCGTCAACATGCGGGCCCTGGCCGACATCGCCCGCGGCATCGGCCCCGACGGCGGGCTGGGTGCCTACGTGCGCCTGGGCCGCGGCGAGGAGACCACCGGCGGGCGGGACAAGGCCAGCATCCTGGCCGACACCACCGAGGCGCTGCTCGGCGCGATCTACCTGCAGCACGGCATGGCCGTGGCCGGCCGCGTCATCCACGCGCTGTTCGACGACTTCATGGACGCCGTCGCGCACGACGGCGCGGGCCAGGACTGGAAGACGACGCTGCAGGAACTGACGGCCGAGCGCGGGCTGGGGGTGCCCGAGTACCTGATGAGCGCCGAGGGGCCCGACCACGACAAGCGGTTCACCGCGCGCGCCTGCGTCGACGGCCGGGCCTACGGGGCATGCGTCGGGCACAGCAAGAAGGAAGCCGAGCAGGCCGCCGCCGAACTCGCGTGGCGCGCGTTGACCTCCTGATCGCGCCCCGCCGATGCCGGAGCTGCCCGAGGTCGAGACCGTGCGCGAGGGGCTGGAGCGCCACGTGCTGGGCCGGACCGTCCGCGAGGTGACGGTGACCCATCCGCGCGCGGTCCGCCGGCACGCGGCGGGCGCGGCGGACCTGGCCGCCCGCCTGGCGGGCTCGCGCTTCGTGACCGCCTCGCGGCGGGGGAAGTACCTGTGGCTGGCACTCTCGGGCCCCGGCGACGGGGAGGCGCTGGTCGTGCACCTGGGGATGAGCGGACAGTTGCTCGTCCAGCCCGCGCACGCCCCCGATCCGGCGCACCTGCACGTGCGTATCCGGTTCGAGGACGGGGCCGGCGAGTTGCGCTTCGTCGATCAGCGGACCTTCGGTGGCCTGCTCGTCGACACGCTGGTGCCGGCGGCCGACCGGCCGGTGGAACACCTGCCGTCGCTGGTCGCGCACATCGCCCGGGACCCGCTGGACCCGCGGTTCGACGAGCGCCTGTTCACCGCCCGGCTGCGACGGCGCGACTCGCCGCTCAAACGCGCGCTGCTGGACCAGACGCTGGTCTCGGGCATCGGCAACATCTACGCCGATGAGTCGCTGTGGCGCGCCCGGCTGCACGGCGAGCGGCGCGCCGCGTCACTGCCCCGCGCCGCGGCGGGCGTGCTGCTGGGCCACGTCCGCGACGTCCTCGGGGAGGCGCTGCGCGCCGGCGGCACCTCCTTCGACGCGCTGTACGTGAACGTCAACGGCCGCGGCGGGTACTTCGAGCGTTCGCTGGCCGTCTACGGCCGCGAGGGCCTGCCGTGCCCGCGCTGTGCGGCGCCGATCCGCCGGATCGCCTTCGCGAACCGCTCCAGCTTCTTCTGCCCGTCCTGCCAGCGCCCGCCGCGGCGGCCCGCCCGGTGAGCCGATATGTCCGTGATCACCCGGCCCGCGGTTGACCGTTCGTTACCGCAGTGCAACCATGAAAGGACTTGACGGGACCTGGTTGCTGTGACTCGTGACAGGCCGGTCGCCTCGTCCACAAATGCATTCCGCAGGGTTCAAGCAGTCCGTCGCGGGGCGGCCGCAACCACCGTTGCCGGTCCGTCAACGCGTTCGGTGAGATGAAGGGTCGCCCGATGGCACGCGCCTTGCTGGGATACGTCGGCAGCCGCTCGGACCAGGTATTGCTCGTCCAGATCGCGCAGTTGCGCCGGCGGATCGACGAACTCGAGTCCGAGGTGGCCGACCTGCGTGCCACCGCGCGGATGGACCTCGACCTGCACAGCGTGCTGGACGGGGGCGCCCTCGACGGCGAACTGGGCCGCATCGCCGAGGCCCCGGAGCCGGCCCTGGCCTGACCCGCGTGCCGTGCCCGCGGGTCGCGGTCACCGCCCGGTAGGTTGATGCCCGACGTCCCGCACCCGGGTCCGGGCCGGGACGGCCTCCGGCCGCCCGGACCGGGGGACCGGCAGGACCGGGGAGATCGGTGCACCTGAAGTCGCTGACGCTGAAGGGCTTCAAGTCCTTCGCCTCCGCCACCACCATGCGCTTCGAGCCGGGCGTCACCGCGGTCGTGGGGCCGAACGGCTCCGGCAAGAGCAACGTGGTCGACGCGATCGCCTGGGTGCTGGGCGAGCAGGGGGCCAAGGCGCTTCGCGGCGGCAAGATGGAGGACGTCATCTTCGCCGGCACCGCCGGCCGGCCGCCCCTGGGGCGTGCCGAGGTCACCCTCACGATCGACAACTCCGACAACGCGCTGCCGATCGACTACACCGAGGTGTCGATCACCCGGCGGATGTTCCGCGAGGGCAGCAGCGAGTACGAGATCAACGGTGAGAGCACCCGCCTGCTGGACATCCAGGAGCTGCTCTCGGACTCGGGCATCGGCCGCGAGATGCACGTCATCGTCGGCCAGGGCCAGCTCGACGCGGTCCTGTCGGCCCGGCCGGAGGATCGCCGCGGCTTCATCGAGGAGGCCGCCGGAGTCCTCAAGCACCGCAAGCGCAAGGAGAAGGCGCTGCGCAAGCTCGAGGCGATGCAGGCCAACCTGACGCGCCTGACGGACCTGACGGCCGAGCTGCGCCGCCAGCTCAAGCCGCTGGGCAGGCAGGCCGAGATCGCCCGCCGCGCGGCCGGGGTCCAGGCGGAGCTGCGCGACTCGCGGTTGCGGCTGCTCGCGGACGACCTGGTGCGGCTGCGCGGCGGACTGGCACGCGACGTCGCCGACGAGCAGGCCCTGCTCGCCCGCCGCGCCGCGGTCGAGGCCGAACTGGAGCAGGCCAGGGCCGCCGAGGCGGCGCTCGAGCGGTCGCTCGCGGACGACGCCCCGCGGCTGGCCCGCGCGCAGGAGACCTGGTTCCGGCTCTCGGCGCTCGAGGAGCGGTTCCGGGGGACGGCGTCGCTGGCGGCCGAACGTGCCCGCCACCTGGCAGCCGAACCGGAGGGGACGCGGCCGGGCCGCGACCCCGACGAGCTGGAGGCCGAGGCCGCGGCGGCCGGGGCGGAGGAGGGACGGCTGCAGGCGGGCGTGGAGGCCGCGCGCTCCACGCTGGCCGCCGGGGTCGCCGCCCGCCAGGCGCTCGAGCAGGACCTGGCGGCGGCCGAGCACGCGCTGGTCGCCGCCGCGCGGGCCGTCGCCGACCGCCGCGAGGGGCTGGCCAAGCTCGCCGGCCAGGTCAACGCCCTGCGCACCCGCGCCGCCGCCGGCGCCGACGAGATCACCCGCCTGACCGCCGCCGCGGCCGACGCCCGCGCCCGCGCGGCGGCGGCGGACAAGGAGCTGGCCCGGCTGCGGGCCGAGGTCGGGGTGCTGGACGAGGGCGAGCTCGGGCTGGACGAGCGACACGAGGCGGCGGTTGCGGCCTACGAGTCGGTGGCGGCCCGCGCGCGCGAGCTGGCCGAGGCCGAGCGGGAG
>SCQZ01000068.1 GCA_004299665.1 Jatrophihabitans sp. | reverse complement strand
AACCCCCCGCGTACGGCGGGCAGCAACCCCCCGCGTACGGCGGGCAGCAACCCACCGCGTACCCCGGGCAGCAGCCGCCGTTGTACCCCGGGTCGCCGTCCTATCCCCCGACCCCGCAGACGATGGGGCCGCAGACGACCCGGATGGCGCGCATCGATCCCGGCCCGAGCTACACCTTCGGGGCCGTCGGGGCGATCGTCGCCGCCGTCGGGCTGATCGTCGGGATCGTCTCGTTCACCGCGCTGGACTGGATCAGCGTCGTCGGCCAGAGCACCAAGTTCGGCGACCTGCGCGACCTCGTCGACAGCGTCAGCGGCAGCGCGTCGCTGCCCGGTGACACCGAGATCTACTTCAAGTGGCTCGGCTGGGTGCTGCTGATCGGCTCGTTCGCGATCGCGCTGCTCGCGTGCCTTCCCACACCGGCGAGCACCGCGCTGCGGATCATCGGGCTGCTGGCGGGGCTGGCAGGGATCGTCCTCACCTTCTGGGCGATCAAGGGCAACGACTCGTTCTCCACCGTGTTCGACAACGCCTCGGTCGGCCTGTGGCTGGCGCTCGTCGCGTTCTTGCTGATCGGCCTCGGCGCGGTCGCCGGCCCGCAGCGGTCGAGGTACTGACCGGCTACACGCGCGCCTCGGCGATCTCCTCCCCGGAGATCCCGAGCACGAACAGGACCGTGTCCAGGTACGGCACGTTCACGGACGTGTCGGCGGCGGCGCGCAGGGCCGCCTTCGCGTTGAAGGCGATCCCCAGCCCGGCGCTCTCGAGCATGTCGATGTCGTTGGCCCCGTCGCCGACCGCCACCGTCTGGGCCATCGGCACCGCGAACCGCTCGGCGAACCGGGCCAGGGCGTGCGCCTTGCCGGCACGGTCGACCAGGTCGCCGACCAGGCGACCGGTGAGCCGGCCGTCCTCGACCTGCAGGGCGTTGGCCGCGGCGAAGTCCAGTTCCAGCTCCCGGACGAAGCGGTCTGTGAAGACGGTGAACCCGCCGCTGACGACCCCGACGACGTAGCCGAGGGCCCGCAGCGTGCGCACGAAGGTGCGCGCTCCCGGCGTCAGGCGCAGCGCGTCACGGGCGGCGTGCACCTCGGACTCCGACAGGCCTGCCAGCAGCGCCACCCGCTCACGCAGCGAGGTGGCGAAGTCGAGTTCGCCGGCCATCGCGCGTTCGGTGATCGCCGCGACCTGTCGGCCCACGCCGGCCCGGGCGGCCAGCACGTCGATGCCCTCGCCCCGGATGAGGGTGGAGTCGACGTCGAGCACGACCAGCCGCTTGGCGCGCCGCCGCAGGCCGGCGGCCTCCACCGCGATGTCGACCCCGGTGTCGTCCGCGGCCCGCATCAGGACGGCCTGCAGCTCCTTGGGGTCCGAGCTGCGCACGATCATCTCGACCGCCGACACCGGCTCGGTCGACAACTGCACCACCGACTCGATGTTGGCGCCCAACTCGGCGATGCGCCCGGCGACGTGGCTGAAGGCCCCCGCCCGCAGCGGACGGCCCAGCAGGGTCACGTGGCTGCGAGCCCCGCGCGGGCGGGTCGGCTCGGCGCCGTCGTCGGCGACGACGACCTCGGCCTCCATACCCAGCGCCTGCGCCGCCTGGGTCACCGATCCGCGCAGTGCCGACGGGTCGCCACGCAGGTCGAGCAGCACCGCGAGCAGCAGGCGGTTGCGGACGACGACCTGCTCGACGTCGCGGATGTCGACGTCGTGGGCGGCGAGCGCCGCGAAGAACGCCGCGGTGACGCCGGACCGATCACGACCGGTGATCGTGATCAGCACCGAGGTCGATCTCATGGGCTCCGGTGACGCACGCGCGGCACGGCGCGCACGCCGCGCCGGCTCACCGGCCGTCCGGCTCCGGGTCGGGCTCGCCGCCGGCGGCGCCGATCGTGGCCGAGGCCAGTTCGCGCGTCTCGTGCTTCGAGCTCGAGTGGGCCTCGGCGGCCAGCCGCTCCAGCAGGTGCGGGTAGTGGTACTCGAACGCCGGCCGCTCGGAGCGGATGCGGGGGATGGAGGTGAAGTTGTGCCGCGGCGGCGGCGAGGAGGTCGCCCACTCCAGCGAGTTGCCGAAGCCCCACGGGTCGTCGGCGACGGTGATCTCGCCGTACCGGTAGCTGTGGTACATGTTCCACACGAACGGGATCATGGAGGCGCCCAGGATGAACGCGCCGATGGTCGAGATCGTGTTCAGCGTGGTGAAGCCGTCACTGGGCAGGTAGTCCGGGTAGCGGCGCGGCATCCCCTCGGTGCCCAGCCAGTGCTGCACCAGGAACGTGGTGTGGAAGCCGATGAACGTCAGCCAGAAGTGGACCTTGCCCAGCTTCTCGTCCAGGAACCGGCCGGTGAACTTCGGGAACCAGAAGTAGATC
>SCQZ01000010.1 GCA_004299665.1 Jatrophihabitans sp. | reverse complement strand
CTGCAGGGTGTGACGGCCCTGGAGTTCGTGCGCCAGCGGCACTTCCTGCCGAACGGGGATCTCGACCGGGCCGCCCGGGGTTGAGCAGCAGTCCCGCGGAGGCGATCTCGCGGAACGCGGCGGTGAGGAAGTAGCGCTGCCGGGCGGCCCGGTCGAGATCCCCGTTCGGCAGGAAGTGCCGCTGGCGCACGAACTCCAGGGCCGTCACACCCTGCAGCGAGTGCGTTCCGGCCGGCATGACGAAGCCGGAACCGCCGTCCAGCCCCGCGCGCCGGTTGGCGGCGGCGCTGTCGTCGACGGCATTGCACAACGTGACCGGCACGCCGCCGATGGCGTTGCTGATCCGGTAGAAGCCCAGCAGGTTCACCTGGACGAAGTGGTCGATCGACAGGCCGGTCAGGTCCTGGACCGTCTGCACGAGCAGGTTGGCCCCCGCGGCCCGCTTCTGGTCCAGGGTGCCGCCGGAGGCCGTGTACCCGTCGGCGTAGGCCGAGTTGAGCTTGTTCTTGCGGTAGCCGGGGATGTCGACGTACGCGTCGCGCGGCAGCGAGATCAGCGTCGCCTTCGTCCCGTCCGCCGGGACGTGCACGATCATCATGGTGTCGGTGGCCAGGCTGCCGCCGTCGGTGCCCGTGCGCAGTTGCGCCGCCTCGGTGGGCGTCATGTCCGAGCGGTCGTCGTTGCCGGTGATGAGGATGTTCTGCGCCTGACCGTCCCGGACGGCGTGCTGGGGTGTCGACGCCTCGATCCTGACCCGGTGCAAGCTGGTGGTGAGCTTGCGGTAGTTGTACCAGCCGTACCCGAACCCGAGCAGCAGCGTCATCGAGACCAGCAGGGCTGCGGCACCGGCGATGCGACGGGACCATATCCCCCACCTGCCCGGCGGCCGGGCGGCGCGGTGCCGGTGGCGTGCCGACGGCCCGGCGGTACCCGGATCCACGGCGCCTGACACAGGGATGCAGGCTACTGAGCCCGCCCACAGCGGGCGCTGAGCGGCTCAGGCGCCCGTGGGGGTCAGTTGATGCAGGAGGCGTCGATGGGCTTGGGCGCGGGAGCCGTGGCGGTGGGCGTCACCGAGGCGCTGGGGCTGGGGGCGGCGGGGGGGTTCACGCCGAGGCCGTCCTGGCCGAGCACGAGGGTCGGGGTGGGGACGTCGCTCTGTTGCAGGACGACGGTGGGGGGCAGGTACTTGAGCAGGGCCTTGACCTGGGCCTGCATGCCGGCGGCGTATTCGACGGTGGTGGCGGCCGAGCTGCCGGCGGCGCTGGTGTAGGAGGCGGTGAAGCCGTAGCCGCGCAGGAGTTGGGCGTTGTGCTGGGCGGCGCCGTCCTGGGTCCCGCCGTTGAGGACCTGGACGGTGACGCTGGACGGTGCTGCCGGGGCGACGGTGCCGAGGACGGCCTGGCCCTGGCCGAGCACGTTGGCCATGAACTGGCGCACCTGCCCCGGGTCGACGATCTCCACGCTCCCGACGTTGGCGACGGTGTCGTACCGCACGAACGGGATCGCCTGGCCGTGGATGTTGTTCGCGTTCAGGTTGCTCATCTGCTTGGCGAACGAGAGCAGGTCGAAGCCCGAGTCGACGTACAGCGAGCTGTCCACCGCCTTGATGAGCGATCCGAGCCGCCCGGGGTTGAGCAGGACGCCCGCGGAGGCGATCTTGCGGAACGCGGCGGTGAGGAAGTAGCGCTGCCGGGCGGTCCGGTCGATGTCCCCGTTGGTCAGGCCGTGGCGTTGCCGGACGAACTCCAGCGCCGTCAGCCCCTGCAGGACGTGGACGCCTGCCGACTCGACGAAGCCCGAGTAGTGGTCGTCGACCGCGTGGCACAGGTTGACGGTCACCCCGCCAATGGCGTTGCTGATCCGGTAGAACCCGAGCAGGTTGACCATCACGAAGTGGTTGATCGCCAGGCCGGTCAGGTTCTCGACCGTCTGGATCAGCAGGCTCGCCCCCGCGGCGCGCCGCTGGTCCGGCGTGCCCGAACTGTAGGTGTACCCGTCGGCGTAGGCCGAGTTGAGCTTGTTCTCCTGGAACCCGGGGATGGCCACGTAGGCGTCGCGGGGCAACGAGATCAGCGTCGCGTCCGCGCCGTTGGCGGGCACGTGCACGATCATCATCGTGTCGGTGGCCATGCTGCCGCCGTCCGAGCCGGTATGCAGCTGTGCCAGTTCGGCAGGCGTCTCGTTGGTGCGGTCGTCGTTGCCCGCGATGAGGATGTTCATGTCCGATCCGGAGGTCGCGGAGGCAACCTGCTTCGTGATCGGCTTGGTGACGATCTGCAACCGGTGCAGGTTCTGGTCAAGGGTGTGGTAGTTGTACCAGCCGTAGCCGAAGCCGACCAGCAGCGTCATCGACACCACCGTCGCCACGAGCGCGCCGAACCGCCGCGACCACACCAGCACCTGGCCGGGGGCCTTTCCGGCGCGGTGGCGCGCGGAGGGCATGGTCGGGCCGTTGCCCGAACCCGCCGTGGCGCCTGACACAGTGCCGCAGGCTACTGATGCCGAACGGGGGGACCCTGTGGCCTTCAGCCAATACTGAGGATCGCGGCGCCTTCATCTACGGCTCTGGCATGCGCCCGCGGTGCTCACGCCCCGCGAACGCAGGTCAAAGCCCTAGGCTGATGGCCGTGCCCCGCGTGTATGTCGACGTCGTCCTCAAGCCCGAGATCCTGGATCCGCAGGGCCAGGCGATCGCCGGCGCGCTGCGCAGGCTCGGCATCGAGGGCATCAGCGACGTCCGTCAGGGCAAGCACTTCGAGCTCACGGTCGAAGACGGCATGCAGGACGCCGCGATCCAGGCGACCGTCACCAGGCTGGCCGACACGCTGCTCGCGAACCCGGTCATCGAGACCTTCACCGTCCGCCGGGGCTGACCGCGCCGCGCAGGTAGGCTGGCGAGGTGGCCGTGCGGGTGGGTGTGGTGACGTTCCCGGGCAGCCTGGACGACCGCGACGCCGGCCGTGCGGTGCGAGTCGCCGGTGGCGAGGCGGTGCCACTGTGGCACGCCGACCCGTCGCTGCACGATGTCGACGCCGTCGTGTTGCCGGGCGGGTTCAGCTACGGCGACTACCTGCGGTGCGGTGCGATTGCCCGCTTCGCCCCGGTCATGG
>SCQZ01000067.1 GCA_004299665.1 Jatrophihabitans sp. | reverse complement strand
GCCGCCGATCGGCACCTTCTTGTTCGCCGAGTTGTCCACGATCACGAAGTCGAACGGGTACTTGCCGGTGCCCTTCTGCCACTGGGCGCCCGCAGGCTTGACGATCGCGACGCCCGGCGCCGGCCCGTTGGTGAAGTCGAGCGGGCCGTCCATCGTGTTGGGCAGGTTCATGCCGCGCAGTTGCGCGGCGACCGCGGAGTGGTCGTGCGGGTCGTCCACCTTCTTGAATGCCTCGTAGGCGACCTCGAACAGCGCGTAGGTGCTGCCCAGCGTCTGCGTCCACTGGTTTCCCACCGAGGACTCGAAGGAGTCAGCCAGCTGCTTGGGCGTCGTGCCGTCCAGCGAACTCGTGCCCGGCCAGGTCGGTGTCCACCAGGAATCGGTGGCGATGTTGGTCGCCAGCGGGCCGAGCGCGACGAGGTCGGCCGGGAACAGCAGCACCTTGGCCACCGTTGCCAGCTTGGGTTTGTAGCCCTGCTGCGCCGCCTGCTTCCACATGACGTTGAAGTCCGGTGGCAGCGGGCCGTTGACGAAGATGTCGCACTTGCGCTGCTTGAACTCGGTGATCATCGAGGTGTAGTCGGTCGTCCCGTCCGGGTAGGCGCCTCCGTCGACGAGCGTGTAGCCGGCCGGCGTGACCAGCGGAGGCCAGCCCTGCCGGAAGGCGTTGCCGTCGGCGTCGTTGGGGAACATGCCGGCCACGACCTTGTCGTTCGGGATCCGGTTCCACATCGGGATGAAGCACTCGCCGAACTCGGGCACGCCGAAGAAGAACGTCGTCGTGTACTGGAACGTCGTGCCCGGCTTGGCGCCGCGGCCGAAGTACCACGACTCCCAGGGCACGACGGTGGAGACGCACGGCGTGCGCAGCGACTCGCACACCGAAGCCACCGGGTTGGTCACCTCGGGCGTCGAGGTCACGAGGATCATGTCGGCGTTGTTGCCGGTGATCAGTTCGCGGGCGACCTGGGAGGCCCGGTTGGTCGACGACTGGCTGTCCTTGACGACGATGTCGACCGTATAGGTGGAGCCGCCGATCTTGATGCCGTTGCTGAACGCGGGGGTCTTGCGGATGGTGTCGATGACGAACTGGTCGGCGACCGCGAAGCCGGCGAGGTCACCGGTCAACGGGGAGACGAAGCCGATCGTGATCTTCTTGCTCGACCCGGAGGAGCCGCCGCCCTTCAGCCCGGACGAACAGGCCTCCAGGAGCATTCCGCCGGCGAACAGGGCCGCGCCCGCCCCCGCGCCGCGCAGCATGCTCCGCCGGGACACCGATCGGCCGAAGAGGGCCTCGCTCATCGCCAACTGCCGCTGCTCGTCGCTCCCGGCGCCGGAGGGGTACCCGCCCGCATCTGCCATGCCCAGCTCCGATCGAGTAGTCGGTAACTCTGTGGAATGTTCGCGATACGAACACATGTCCGCGCAGCTGCTCCCACTGTCGACCTGAGGCGGAGCCGTGTCAAGCATCCGGCAGGTCACGATCGGGGAACCGTTGCGTGGTCAGGTACGCCAGTGCGTCGAGGTGAACTGGGCGGCGGCGCCGGGTGTCGCGGCCAGGTCGGCGTCGATGGCCCCTGCGGTCTCGCGCAGCAACGGCAGCAACTGGCGCCGCGCGGCGTCGGAACTGCCGCGCGAGGCGTGCATCGACACGTTCAGGGCGGCGACCACCCGTCCGTCGACGTGCACCGGTACCGCGATCGAGCGCAACCCGACCTCCAGTTCCTGGTCGACGAGGGCGTAGCCATGGGCGCGCACCCGACTCAGCGCCGCTCGCAACCTGTCCGGCCGCGTGATCGTCTTGGGTGTCAGTTCCGTCAGTTCGACGTCGCGCAGGTGCGCGTCCAGGGCCTCCGGCGTCAGGCCGGCCAGCAGCACCCGGCCCATCGATGTGGCGTACGCGGGAAAACGGGTGCCCACCGTGATCGCGACCGTCATGATGCGGCGGGTGGGGACGCGGGCGACGTAGGCGATGTCAGCACCGTCCAGGACGCACAACGAGGACGACTCGTGCACCTGGGCGACGAGCGCCTCCATGTGCGGCAGCGCGACCTCGGGCAGCCCCAGGCTCGAGAGGTACGCGTAGCCCAGTTCGAGCACGCGGGGGCGCAGCGCGAACAGTCGGCCGTCCGTGCGCACGTAGCCGAGGTCGACCAACGTGAGCAGAAAGCGCCGGGCGGCCGCCCGGGTCAGGCCCGTCGTCCGGGCGACGTCGCTGAGCGTGAGCTCGGGGTGCTCGTCGTCGAAAGCCCGGATGACGGCGAGTCCACGCTCGAGCGACTGCACGAACTCGCTGTTACGGGCCGGGGTGTCGTCTGCTCTCATCGGCACGGACTCCTTCACGATCGGTTGACGGCGCCCCTCCCGGCGCATAACGTTCAGTTTCAGAACACTCGTTCGGGATGCGAACAGTAACGCCGCATCGCGCTCGTCGCAAGGAGGCGCGCAATGAGCCTGCTGGACACCGCCGACTGGGATGGCCAGATCTACTCCGGCGGCTGGCGCGAGGCCCAGGGCGGCACCCGCCCGGTGGTCGAGCCGGCGACTGGGAAGCAGCTGGCCACGGTCGGCCTGGCCGCCGGGCCGGACGTCGCGCGGGCCTGCGCCGCGGCCAGGGCGGCCCAGGCCGGGTGGGCGGCGCTCGGGTTCCAGGAGCGGGCCGCGGTACTGCGCCGGGCGGGCGAGATCATCGAGGCGAACGCCGACGAGATCCACTGGTGGATCATCCGCGAGGCCGGTTCGGTGCTGCCGAAGGCGCAACTGGAGACCCACGTCGCGGCGCAGGAGTGCTACGAGGCGGCGGCGCTGCCGTCGCACCCGTACGGGCGACTGCTGCGCAGCGAGCAGCCCCGGCTGAGCCTCGAACGACGCATCCCGGTCGGCGTGGTGGGCGTGATCGCCCCGTTCAACGTGCCGCTGATCCTGGGTATCCGCTCGGTCGCCCCCGCGCTGGCGCTCGGC
>SCQZ01000066.1 GCA_004299665.1 Jatrophihabitans sp. | reverse complement strand
CGAATGCCCCGGTACCGCGCGCCGCGTGCCAGCGCCGGCCCAGCGCAGGTGCGGAGACCACGCCCACCACCGGAACGCCGTCGTCCAGCAGCGCGATCAGCGTCGCCCACACCGGCACGCCACGCACGTAGTTCTTGGTGCCGTCGATCGGGTCGATCACCCACTGCCGGGACGCGTCGCCGCGGCGCCCGAACTCCTCGCCGGCAACGGCATCGTCAGGGCGCCCCCCGGCGACGCGGTCGCGGATCATCTGCTCCACCGCGCGGTCCGCGTCGCTGACCGGCGTCAGGTCCGGCTTGGTCTCGACGACCAGGTCGCCTGCGCCGAAGCGCGCGCCGGTGATCGCATCCGCGGCATCGGCCAGGGACAGCGCGAACGCAAGGTCGTCGGCATATCGGCGCGGTCCGCTCACCGCAGGGAGGTTACCGTCGCAGATGTGCCCCAGTACTCGCCGCCCGCGTTGAGCGCCTCGGCCCGTAGCGCCGTCCCGCCGTTCCACGTGATGCGGGTGATCGACCGGATCGTGGCGCGCCGCGCGCAGGGGCTGCCGGTGGTCGACCTCGCCGCCGGACAGCCCTCGACGCCGGCGCCGGAGCGGGTCCGGGCGGCGGCGCGGGCGGCGCTCGGCTCCGACCTGATCGGGTACACGAACGCCCTCGGCATCCCGCCGTTGCGCGAGGCGATCGCCGCGCACTACCGGCGGGCCTACGGGGTGGCCGTCGATCCGGGCAACGTCGCGGTGACGACGGGCTCCTCGGGTGGGTTCCTGTTCTGCTTCCTGGCCGCGTTCGAGGCGGGCGACACCGTCGTCATGGCACGCCCGGGCTACCCGGCGTATCGCAACATGCTCAGCGCGCTCGGCTGCCGCGTCGTCGAGTTGGCGACCGGCGCCGCGCAGCGCTTCCAACCCACGCTGGAGCAGTTGGACGCGCTCCCCGAACCCCCGGCCGGCCTGATCGTCGCCAGCCCCGCCAACCCGACCGGGACCATGGTGACGCCCGAGGAGCTCGCGGCGATCGGTGCCTGGTGCGACGCACACGGCACCCGGTTCGTCAGCGACGAGATCTACCACGGCATCACGTTCGGTCAGCAGGCCGACACCGCGTGGCGCACCGGCCGGCGCGCGATCGTGATCAACTCCTTCTCGAAGTACTTCTGCATGACCGGCTGGCGGCTCGGCTGGCTGCTGCTGCCCGACGACCTGCTGGATGCGGTGGACCGGGTCGCGGGCAACTTCATGATCTGCCCGCCCGCGCTGTCGCAGATCGCCGCCGTGGCCGCGTTCGAGGCCTACGACGAACTGGACGCGAACGTGGCGCGCTACGCCGCGAACCGGGACCTGCTGCTGCGGCGGCTGCCGGAGATCGGCCTGGACCGGCTCGCACCCGCGGACGGCGCGTTCTACGCCTACGCCGACGTCTCCCGGTGGACCGAGGACGCGCTGGGATTCGCGGCGCGGGCGCTGAACGAGTGCGGGGTGGCGCTCGCGCCGGGGCTGGATTTCGACCCGGTCGACGGCGGGCGGTACGTGCGGATGTGTTTCGCCGGCGACGCGGCCGACATCGACCGGGGCGTCACGCTGCTGGGCCGGTGGCTGGAGCGTCAGCCGCTGCGGTGAGCCCGGCCCGAGCGGGCGCCGCGGCGACCGGTGGCCTCAGTCGCGATCTTCCTGCCGGTGTTCGGACTGGTGCTCCTGCTGGTGTTCCTCGTGGTATTCCTCGCGCACCTCGTGCGCGACCTGCTCCTGCTCGGCGCCCTCCTCGGTGAGCCGCCTGTCCCCGGTGAGGTGTCCCAGGATCTCCTTGGCCTTGCCGACGAGCACGTTCGCCCAGGTGGCCGGTCGCTCGATCGGCTCCTCGTTGCTGTCCGCCATCACCTGAGGCTAGCGGTCCTCGGCGGTCAGCGCCGTGGGCCGTTCGGCACGGGTTCGGCCTCGAGGACCTGCAGCGGGTCACCGACCCGCACGGTAGCGCCGGGGGTGTCCGGGATCAGGTTGGTGGCGAACCAGACCTTGCCGTCGAAGCGCCGGTGGCGGGCCAGTGAGAGGGTGGGTTCGTGGCCCCGCGCGGCGGTGCCGTGGTCCGTGGTCGGTATCGCGCAGCGCGCGCACCCCTTGGCGACGCGGAACTCGGCCGCGCCGATCCCCACCCGGCGCCAGCCGTCCTCGGCGAACGGCGCCGCGCCGCTCACGACGAGGTTCGGGCGGAACCGGATCATCGGCAGCGGCCCCTCGGCGGCCCGCGGCCCGGTCGCGATCCAGCCGTTCAGGGCTGCCAGGGAGTCCTCGCTCGCGAGCGTCACCGGGTAGCCGTCCTGGAAGGCGGCGCAGTCCCCGGGCCGGGAGAAGGCCGGGTTGACCGGCCGCCGCGTCGGGTCGGCGACGTGCACCAACCGGACCCGCACGGCGAGCAGTTCGCCGAACCACGCCGCGGCGGCCGCGCCCGCGGGGGTGGCCGGGAACGGGGCGCCGCCGAAGACGCTCACCGGCACCGTCGCGGGCGCCGGTGCCTGGATGTCGAGGACGTCGAGATCGCCGAGGTCCGGATGGTGCAGGTGCAGGCCTGCCTCGGTGATCGAGACCGCGACGAGCAGCAACCGCGGGTGCTCGCGCGCGGTGACCGTCTCGCCGTCGTCGTCGACGAGCATCCACCGCCGGTCACCGTGCAGCCCCCACGGCTCGATCGTCGCCGTGCGCAGCGACTCGCCGCGGCATGACTTGACCGGGAAGCGGTTCAGCGCCGTGAGCGTCGGTCGATCACTCACGGCTGCGTCACGCGCCCACCTCGCGCCCGGCGAAGCCGAGCAACCGCTGCCACGGCGGCGCGTCGTCCCGAACCGCGACGGCGAACCCGAAGGCTTGGCCCGGGCCGCGGAACCGGTCGGGCAGGGTGCGCCGTCCGATGGCGAGCGCCTGCTCCAGGTCGCCGTCCCGGTACGGCACGCGTTGCCCGGTCGCGACGGCCAACTCACAGCCGTGCGTGGCGAATTCCACGATCGTCATGCAGACGGCCTGCGTACCGGGAACCTCACCCAGCCGGATCGTGACGGGGCGGTCGGTGCCGTGCTCGCGCCAGGCGGCCACGGTCCGGGCCCCGTCCTCGCGGAACCCGCCCGACGGCTCCGCGCCCGCAGCGCGGGTGAACATCTGCGAGGCGGCGAGGATGTGGTCGCGCAGCGCCGCGACGTCGAACTCGGTGCATAGCGTGGGGTGCCCGAGGGCGCCCGCGGGCACGCCGTCCAGGACGTCCGCGGTGGCGGTCAGGACGGACTCCATCAGGTCGATGTCGGACATGGGCCGAAGCCTAGGACGGCGACCCGACGACGTGATCGGACGGCCGTGATCGGGCCGACAGCAGCTCAGCCCGACCGGCTGGCCAGCAGGCGGCGGAAGGCGGCGAGCCGCTCCGGGGTGGAATCACCCGCGGCGACCCAGGCGTCGAGCGTGCACCCGGCGGCGGCGTCAAGGTGCTCGCATCCCGGTGGACACCGCGTCGCGCCGTCCTCCAGGTCCGGGAAGGCCCAGAGCAGGTCGTCGGGCCCGACGTGGGCCAGGCCGAAGGAGCGCACGCCGGGCGTGTCGATCACCCAGCCGCCCCCCGGCAGCCGCAGCGCGACCGCGGAGGAGGAGGTGTGACGGCCCTTCCCGATCGCGCTCACCGGACCCGTCGCACGCGCGGCATCCGGCACGAGACGGTTGATCAGCGTCGACTTGCCCACCCCGGAGTGCCCGACGAGGACGGAGATGTGATCGCGCAGACGGTCCTGCAGGGCCTCGAGCCGGCCGTCGCGCCGGGTGACGACGGCGGGTACGTCCAGGGTCGCGTAGCGTTCCAGCGCGTCGTCGGGCGGTGCGAGGTCCGACTTGGTCAGGCACAGCACCGGCTCGATACCGGCGCTCAGCGCTGCGACCAGACAGCGGTCGATCAGGCCGTAGCTCGGCTCCGGGTCGGCGAGCGCGGCGACGATCACCAGTTGGTCCGCGTTGGCCACCAGCACCCGCTCGACCGGGTCGGTGTCGTCGGCGGTGCGCCGCAGGACGGTGTCTCGCGCGTGCCGGCGCACGATGCGCGCCAGGGTGTCCGGCCGGCCCGAGACGTCGCCGACCAGCGCGACCCGGTCACCGACGGCCAGGCCCTTGCGCCCGAGTTCCCGCGCGCGCATCGCGATGACCGCGTGGTCGTCGACCAGGACGGTGTACCGGCCGCGATCGACGGTGAGCACCGTGCCGTCCCGGGCGCCCTCGTGGGAGGGACGCTGCTTGGAGCGGGGCCGGCTGCCGCGGGGGTGGGCCCGTACGCGCACGTCGTCCTCGTCGAGGCGGCGCGCGTCCCGGCGGGCCATCAGGCGCTCAGCAGGGCGGCCCAGCGGCCGGGGAAGTCGGGCAGGGTCTTGGCGGTGCAGGCGATGTCGTCGACGACGACGCCGTCCACGGCCAGGCCGAGGACAGCGCCCGCGGTGGCCATGCGATGGTCGGCGTACGCGTGCCACCGGCCCCCGACCAGCGGTGCCGGCGTGATCTGCAGGCCGTCCTCGAGCGCGACGGCGCGTCCGCCGAGCCGGTTGAGCTCGGTGCTCAGCGCGGCGAGGCGGTCCGTCTCATGGCCACGCAGGTGGGCGATCCCGGTCAGCGTGGACGGCCCGTCGGCGAGGGCGCACAACGCGGCGAGCACCGGCGTGAGTTCGCCGACGTCGTGCAGGTCCTCGACGAGGGGGGCGATCGTGCCGCCGCCGCTGACCACGAGCCCCTCGGCCGTCGCCCTGACCTCGGCCCCCATGCGCCGCAGCAGGGACCGCAACGCGTCACCGGCCTGGGTGGTGCGTGCGGGCCAGCGCGGCACCGTGACGGTGCCGCCGGTGACCAGGGCGGCTGCCAGGAAGGGCGCGGCGTTGGACAGGTCCGGCTCGACGACGCGGTCCCGGGCGCGGATCGGGCCGGGGCGGACGGCCCAGCTATCCGGTGCCCGGTCGTCCACCTCGACCCCGGCCGCTCGCAGCACGGCGACGGTCATGTCGATGTGGGGGAGCGAGGGCACCGTGGCCCCGGTTCGGGCGCCGGCGTGCCGCACCACCACCCCGGCGTCGAACCGGGCGCCGGACAGCAGCAGTGCGGACACGAACTGGGAGGACGCCGAGGCGTCGATCTCGACCGTGCCGCCGGGCACCGACCCGGTGCCTCGCACGGTGAACGGCAACCGGCCGGTGCCGCCGTCGTCGACGCTCACTCCCAGATCGCGCAGGGCACCGAGCAGCGTGCCCATCGGCCGCCGGCGCGCGTAGGCGTCCCCGTCGAAGCCGGTGTCGCCGCGGGCGAGCGCCGCAACCGGGGGGACGAAGCGCATGACGGTGCCGGCCAGGCCGACGTCGACCACGCCGCCGCGCAGCGGTGCCGGGGTGACGCGCCAGTCGGGTCCGTCGTCGACGATCGATGCCCCGAGCGCACGCAGCGCAGCGGCCATGAGTTCGGTGTCCCGGGCGCGCAGCGGGGCGCCGATCCGGCCGGGGCCGTCGGCGAGGGCCGCGAGCACCAGTAGCCGGTTGGTCAGGGACTTCGAGCCGGGCAGGTCGACCGTGGCCTGCACCGGCCCGGTCGCGCGGGGGGCCGGCCAGTCCGTCACGGCGCCAGTGTGCCGTACCCGCCCGATCACCCCCGCATGTTTCGGGCATCGCGGTCGTCCGCGACGGGGTCGATCAGGTGGGGGCCGTCGTTGCGCACGTTGCCGACCGCCGCGCCCACGACGTACGGCTCCAGGTGTGCCTCGGGCATCCCGTCCAGCAGGCGCCGGGCGACGGCCGCGTCGTCGGCCGAGCAGTCCAGCCAGGCGGCGCGCAACTGCGGCGGGACGAGGACCGGGGTGCGGTCGTGGATCTGCCCGAGCAGGTCGTCGGCCTGCGCGGTGATGATGGTGCAGCTGAGCAGCCAGGCCGTGGGGTCGTCCTCCGGTCGCGCGGGGTCACGCCAGAACTCGTACAGCCCCGCGAAGGCGAGCGGCCGGCCGGACGGGTCGTGCAGGAAGTACGGGATCTTCGCGGCGCCGTCGCGCTGCCATTCGTAGTAACCCAGCGCCGGGACCAGGCAGCGCCGGCGCGCGGCGGCGGTCTTGAACGCGGGCTTGTCGGTCACGGTCTCGATCCGTGCGTTGATCATCCGCGCGCCACCGCGCGCGTCCTTCGCCCAACTCGGCACCAGGCCCCACCGTGCCGTGCGCAACTGGCGCGCCGAGCGCTGCACGACGATGCGCACCGCGTCCGTCGGCGCGATGTTCCACGACGGGGCGACGTCCTCGTCGAGCACCTCCTCGACGTCGAACTCCGCGGTGAGGTCCCCGGTCGCCGCCGCGTTCACGTACCGTCCGCACATGCCGTTCATTGTCGTCGACACGGACGCCGGCCCGGCCGAGGCCGAACTCGTCCGGCCCCGGTCGGCGAGCGCGCTGCTGGTCCTCACCCACGGTGCGGCCGGGCGGGCCGACTCGGCCGACCTGGTGGCGGTGCGCGACGCGGCGGTGGCCGGCGGCACGGCGGTCGCGCTGCTCACGCAGCCGTTCCGGGTCGCCGGCCGTCGCACACCGCCGGCCCCCGCGGCCCAGGACGAGGCGTGGGTCCAGGCGGTGACCGGCCTGCGGCGGCACCGGGGACTGGCGCGGCTGCCGCTCGTGCTCGGCGGGCGCTCGAACGGCGCCCGCGTCGCCTGCCGCACCGCGGACCGCCTCGGCGCGGTGGGCGTCGTGGCGCTGGCCTTCCCGCTGCA
>SCQZ01000009.1 GCA_004299665.1 Jatrophihabitans sp. | reverse complement strand
GGCTTGACGGCGAAGTCGGCGAATGCGGGCGCGGTGTCGGTCACCGCGGCGTGCGCCGCCAGCGGCGCGGCATCCGGCGTGTCGCCGTCCGCGTCGATGTCGGTGTCGATGTCTGGCAGAGCTGTGGAGTTGTCGGTCATGTGCGTCCTTGTTCGGGTGCGCTGACCGTTCTCCCGTTCGTGCGAGTGCGCCTGCAACCTGGAGTCTGATGAATCGGGCCGGGAGGCGCACGGTCAACGCGCAGATACGTTGTGAGCCCATGGTAGCCGATCGCGCCGATACGCTGCGCACCGTGGCCGCCGACGTCTCAGACCCGCCCGAGGACCGGACCGCCCTGGTGGATCTGCTCGGCGTGCTCGCCTACGCCGAACTGTGCGCGTTCGACCGGCTCGCCGAGGACGCCCGCATGGCGCCGACACTCGCCGGACGCACGGCGATGTGCGCGATGGCGACCGTCGAGTTCGGCCACCACCGGCGGCTGGCCCGGCGGCTGGAGGACCTCGGGGTCCCGCCCGCCGCCGCGATGGAGCCGTTCGTCGCCGCGCTGGAGACCTATCACGCGCTGACCGAGCCGGCCACCTGGCTCGAGGGCGTCGTCAAGGCGTACGTCGGCGACGGGATGGCCGCCGACTTCTATCGGGAGATCGCCGAGTTCGTCGACCCGTCGACCCGGGCGTTGATCCACGAGGTGATCGCGGACTCGGGACGCGCCGAGTTCGCCGTCCACGAGGTGCAGGCGGCGCTCGCGGCACAGCCGGCCGCGGCGGGCCGGCTGGCGCTGTGGGCGAGGCGCCTGGTCGGCGAGGCCATCAGCCAGACCCAGCACGTGCTGGCCGACCGGGACGCGCTGATGCGGCTGTTCCTCGCGGGGACGGGCATGGCCGGCGTCTCGGCGCTGATCGAGCGCATCACCGACCGCCACGCCGAGCGCATGCGCGCGCTGGGGCTGACCCGCTGATCTGCCCGTGATGTGACATGCGTTCGCGGGGTCGGCGCCCCGCGAACGCATGTCAGATCCGTGGGTCCCGGCCTCGGCCGGCGGTAATCTCACCGGTGACCGGCGGCGACAGCCGCCGCCGGCGGGTCCAGAGAGTCGGCCGCACGCCTGCGGACGAGGCCGACCGGCAACCGCGTTCCGACACGGTGCCCTCCGCGGAAGACCCGGGCCGTCGCGGACCCCGCGCACGGTCAAGACGGAAGGACGCACCGCCATGACCTCACCCGTCGACCGACCGGGTCTGCGGCCCGTGTTCGAACTCGGCAGCGCGCGCGCCCGCGCCTGGCTGGCCGGCCACCCGAACGGCTACCTGCTCTCCCTCGGCGCACGGGCCGGTATCCATCGGGCCGGATGCTCGCTGCTGGCCGGCCACACGGGCCCGGTGGTCGCCTCGCCGGACGTGCTGGCGCTGCAGTACGCCATGCTCCGGCTGGAGGGCGACATCGTTGCCTGCCGGCGGTGCCGACCTCACCTCGACCCGCCTGCGGAAGCATTCGGCGCCCGGTGATGTGACATGCGTTCGCGGGGTCGGCGCCCCGCGAACGCATGTCAGATCCGTGGGTCCCGGCCCCGGGTCAGCCCGTCGCGAACCCGACCCGGCGCACGTCCGCCTGGGCGATCTCGACGTAGGCGACCAGGTTCGCCGGCACGATCACCCGCCGCCCCTTGTCGTCGACGAGGGACAGTTGGCCGTCTACGCTCTTGAGCGCCGCCGCGACGAGTTGCTCGACCTCTTCCGGGGTCTGCGAGCTGTCCAGCACGATCTCGCGCGGCGTGTGCAGCACGCCGATCTTGACCTCCACGGGGGCCTCCTGCGCCTCGTCGATCACCTGCGCCACACGGTAGTCGAGACGTGGTGCCCCGGCCGTCCGGGGCGCTGCGCCGTCAGCGAACGGCTCAGATGTCCGGCAGCGGCGGGTCCGCCGCCGCGCTGTCCGCCACGAGCGTGTGCCGGCCGTCGGTGACGCCGGCCGGATCCACCCAGCGCTGGATCGCGACGGTGCGCGTGGTCGTGCCGTAGTCGAACACCACCCAGTCGATCGGCGGCGCGAGCGCGGGCGCCGTCGACCCGGAACCGGTCGGTAGCGCTGCCCACTTCGCGGCGAGGTCGCCCGCCTGCGCGGCGTCCAGACGGTGCGAGCCGACCAGCCAGTACTCGTCGCCGGCACCCATCCCGGCGTAGCTGCACACG
>SCQZ01000065.1 GCA_004299665.1 Jatrophihabitans sp. | reverse complement strand
AAAGCCGGGCAGACCGGCGACATCACCACGCCCACCACCGGCCCCAAACCGAACAAGATCACCAAACCATCGACGATCACCGGTTCGGTGGATCAGGGCTGAGCCTTCGGGATGCGCGACCCGCCGCCTGGGGTTGCGCCGACGCCGATCCCGTCGTAGGAATGCAGGTAACGGACGGGCGGCCCTCCTGGCGGTCCAGCCCCCAGGGGCAGCCCGACCGGACACGCAGGAGCTGGGCACCCACGCGGCGAACCCACCACGCAACAGGTGCGTCGACGCGGACCGTCACTCCAGTCGGTCCGCGCCGGACGAAGTCCGAGGCGCACGCTTGGTAACCCGCTCCGACGTGTCGACGGCGCCGGCGTCCTCCCACCCACGACACCGGCGCCGTCCCGCGTCTGCCGCCCGCCGGCGGCACCCCGTCAGCCCTTCGTCGGCGACGGGTCGTCAGCCCCGCGTCATCGCCTCGCAGATCGCGATCGACTCCCGCGCGCCGGCGACGATGCCCTGCCCGCAGTGCGCCAGCCACGCGGCGATGCCCTCCGGCCGGCCGGCCCGGTAACCGGCGAGTGCCGCCGCCGCACCGGCGCGCACCTCCCACTGGCCCACCTCCAGCACGACGAGCGAGCGGGGATCGAGCCCCCGTTCGATGAGCGTCAACCGCGCGGCGGCGCGCGCCACGATGCCGGACGCGGGCGGGAACGCGTCGAGGCCGAGCAGTTCGCCGAGGACCACCCCGGCGACGACGCTGGCCGGTACGCCCGTCGCCGCCAGGACCTGCGCGAGCACGTCGAGCCGGCCCGCGGCACCCGGCGCCGGCCGCCCCAGCTCGTCCGGTCCCGGACCCAGGTCCGCCGCGGCGAGCACGTGCAGGCGTGCCAGCACCTGGCGCGGCGCCCGGGTCCACGTGTCGGCGAGAGCCGGGATGGCGGCCTGCGCCCGCAGCGCACCCTGCACCAGCGGATCGGCCGCGGCGGCGCCCGACCGTACGGCCTCCAGGGTCACCTCGGCGCCGGACAGGACCGCCGACGCCCACGCCCCGCGCAGCGAGGACTCGGCGCTGACGTCCGCCGAGCGGCGTCGCAGCGCCCGGTGCGCCAGCAGTGCGTCGACGGCGACCCGCACCGCGTCCACGCTGTCGGCGACGCCGGGCAGGTCGAGCAGCGGGGCCAGCGGGTCGTCGGGCACCCGGCCAGGCTAGCCGCCTGCGCCGAGGTGCCCGCCGGACGCGGATGCTGCGGCCGGCGTGCCGGACTGGAAGAATCCGGACCGACCAGCTGGCGGCGCCTCCCGCGCCCCTACGGACAGGAGCGATCCGTGACCGTGCCGACAGGACCTGCCGCCGTCGAAGCATCGGCGTCCGCGGCGAACAGCGCTCGCCATGCCGCCGAACCGACCGTCGGCCAACTCGTCGCCGACGCCTCCGCCCACCTGCAGACGATCATCCAGGGCGAGGTCGCACTCGCGAAGCTGGAACTGCGCTCGTCGGTCAAGAACGCTGGCGTCGGTGCCGGGTTCTTCGGTGCGGCCGTCGTGCTGCTCGTCTTCGCGCTGCCGTTCGCCCTGGTCGCCCTCGCCGAGGGGTTGACGGCCGTCGGGCTGTGGCGGTGGCTGTCCTACCTGATCGTCTTCGGCTTCCTGCTGCTGCTCGTCGGGTGCTGCGCGATCCTCGGGATCCGCAAGGTGAAGCGGGTCCGGGCGCCCGAGCGCACGATCGCGACCGGCAAGGACACGGTCGCCTACCTGAAGGCCAACACGAAGCGGGGCTGAGGTGGGGTACGGGCCGCTGCCGGGTGCGCCCGACAGTTCCGTCGTCCTGGTCGAGGGGCCGTGGACGCACCGGACCGTGCGCGCGAACGGCATCGCGCTGCACGTCGCCGAGGTCGGCGCCGGGCCGTTGGTGCTGCTGCTGCACGGCTTCCCGCAGTTCTGGTGGGGCTGGCACGAGCAACTGGTGGCGCTGGCCGACGCCGGGTACCGGGCCGCCGCCGTCGACCTGCGGGGCTTCGGCGCGAGCGACAAGCCGCCGCGCGGTTACGACACCCCCACCCTCGCCGCCGACATCGCCGCCCTCGTCAGCGCGCTCGGCGAGGCCGACGCGCTGGTGGTCGGGACCGATCTCGGAGGGCTGCTCGCCTGGACGATGGCCGCGGTGCACCCGCGCACGGTGAGGGGGCTGGTGCTGCTCGGCGCCGCCCACCCGTTGCGGCTGCGCGCCGCGGTGCTGCGTGACCGGGCGCAGCGCCGCGCCTCCGGCTACGCCTTGCGGACGTTCCAGGTGCCCCGCCGCCCGGAACAGCTCCTGTCGCGCAACTCGGCGTGGGTGGCCGAGTTGTTCGACCGGTGGACCGGGCCGCGCTGGCGGGGCACGCCCGCATACCGCGAGGACGTCGAGCGCTACGCGCAGGCGCTGCGCATCCACCCGGTCGCGTTCTGCGCGAGCGAGTACTTCCGCTGGCTGGTGCGCTCGCTGCCGCGCCGCGACGGCCGGCGCTTCGCCGAGTCCGTGCGCGCGCCGATCAGCGTGCCGGTGCTGCACCTGCACGGCGACTTCGACGCGTGCGTCCTGCCGGCGACGGCGCAGGGCTCGGGGCGGTACGTGACCGGCGCCTACGAGTACCGGGTCCTGGACGGCGTCGGGCACTTCCCCCACAACGAGGTGCCCGAACTCGTCACCGGCGAGATCCTGCGCTGGGCCAAGGCGACCTGACCGGTCGGCCTCAGCCGGGGGTGCACGCCCCGGTGGCGACCGGGGCTTTCGCGGTGCCCCCCGTCGCCGCGTCCCCCTCGACCTCCGCCGCCGTCAGCGCGTACCCGGTGTCCGAGGAGTCCAGCGCGGTCGCGAACACCACGCCGAGCACCGTGCCGTCGTCCGCGAGCAGCGGGCCGCCGGAGTTGCCGCTGCGCACGACGGCCCGCACCCCGTAGATCTCGCGGGTGACCGAACCCTGGCCGTAGATGTCCCGGCCCTGCACGGTGGTCCGGGTCCGGATGCGGGCCGACCGGACGGTGAACGGCCCGTCCTGCGGGTAGCCGAGCACCACCGCCGGGTCGCCGCTGTGCGCGGGGTGCGCGGTGAAGTGCAGCACCGGCGCATCCAGGCCCGGGACGTCCAGGACCGCGACGTCGCGTTCCGGGTCGTACAGCACGACGGTGGCCGCGAGGTTGCGGTTCGGGTCCACCTGGACGGCGACCTGGCTGGTGCCGGCGACCACGTGCGCGTTCGTCATCACCCGGTCGGGCGCGAAGACGAAGCCGCTGCCCTCGATACCGCGCCCGCAGCGCGGCGCCTCGCCGTAGATCTTGAACGTCGAGCGGTGCGCGAGGTCGACCTCCTGCTGCACGGCGGGGGGCAGCGGGTCCGGCGGGGCGACCTGGACGTTCGGGGCGGACGGCAGGTCCCCGAACACCGGCGGGAACCCGCTCTGGTTCAGGAAGTTGCGCAGCGAGGAGTACAGGGTGCGCACGTCCTGGGGCATGACGCCGTTGACCGCGCGCACGATCGTCGAGTGGCTGGCCTGGGAGGCCAGTTGCGGGAACGGGGAGGACGCCAGCGGCACGGCGACCATCCACGCCACCAGCAGTACGGACACGACGCCGAGCGCGCCGCCGACCCCGGAGTCCAGCGCCCGGCGGTGCTGGGAGCGCACGATCCGGGCCCGGATGTGGCCGGCGATCCAGGCGCCCACCAGTTGCCCGATCATCGCGACGAACAACACACACAAGATCGCGACCGGGACCCTGGCGCGGCCGTCGACCAGGCGCGACCCGACGGGGCCGGCCAGCTGCGCGCCCAGGGCCGCCCCGCCGAAGAAGCCGATCATGGACAGCACACCGACCACGGCGCCGCTGCGGAAGCCGCCGATCGCGTAGGCGATCGCGGCGACGATGATCACCCCGTCGAGGATGTTCACGCGACTGGTCCCTGCACGGTCACCGGCGGCAGCCCCGGCCGCTCAACGGGCCAGCACGACGAGGGTGCCGACCATGCCCTGCTTGGTGTGGATGGTGCACACG